>JAFAGX010000517.1 GCA_019237515.1 Acidobacteriaceae bacterium | reverse complement strand
CTGTGACCGTGTCCGGACGCTGGCCGTCCATCAGCCAGGTCGCGAGATCTGCTCCATAACAGCCAAAATCAAACAGGGCCCCCGCACCGTCGAGCTTTGGGTCGGTGAGCCAGGAAAAGAACTCGGGTTGCACGCCGATCTCCTTCGGGCCCTGATGCCCGTCATGCACCACGATCTTGCGCACTTCGCCCATGGATCCGTCGTGCATGAGGTCATACGCCGCGTGGTTGCTGCGGTACCACGTGGTCTCGTAATTCACCAGCACCGGAATCCCTGTCGAATGCGCAGCCTGATCGATCGCGCGCGCGTCTTCCACACTGACCGCAAGGGGTTTCTCCACCATCACAGCAATGTGGTGCCGGGCCGCGATCTGTACCACATGCCGATGATCGTAGGTGCTCGTGTATCCGAGCACTGCATTGGGATGCGTTTTCTGGATGGCCTCATCCAGATCGGAATAGTAGATGCTGCTGTCCAGATTGAACTTGGTCGCGTACTCGTTAAACAGTTCGCGGCTCGGCTCGGCGATTGCGACGATCTCCAGGTCCGGCCGGTGCTGGTAATGCTGGAAAAATCCCGCGGCATGCCCATGCACCAGTCCGGCGATGACAACCTTCAATGGGCGCTGGCTCGGCACTTGGGCGGAAGAGCTAGTCGGGAAAATAAATGAAAGAGCGTTTAATAAGATTGCAATAAAAATGCACACAACGACTCCTATGGCGAGCTTCAGGATATCGTCAACGATCAAAGCCTCACGACCGATTGGGAAGGAACAATCGAGCACGCGCGCTAGCCGACGACCGCAGACGAAGGACCGAACACTAACAACTGCAACTCCCGATCTCAAAGAATCACCCGTTCATCCCCGACTCTCCGCGTCACCCGCTCACGATCGAGATATTCAAGCAGCGGGATGGCGTACTTGCGGCTCACGCCGGTCATTTCTTTGAATTTGCTCACATCAATCTTCGCCACGCCCGCGGCGGTAGACTTCGCCTTGTACGCAGCCAGTTGCTCTCGCAGCTTGGCCAGAGCCGAGTGATGAAACACCAACTCCTCGGAAACCTTGACGAGTGTCTTATCGCGTAGCAGCAGTGTGACAATCTTCTGTGCCCGCGCTTTATCGACCTTCAGCCCAGCCAGGACCGTGTACAGTGCGGGAACCTGAAGGCCCGACGACGCGAAGGCATGTTCGATGATCTTCTTCGATTCGGCCTCTTCGTCTTTCATGACGACGCCACGCCCGGGCAGGCGCACGAGATCGCCGGAGAACTCGATCTTCTTCTCGCTTGCGAGCTGTCGCAGAATCTCCTCAAATACGACATCAACACTTGCGTCGCTTCGATCTTGCAGTTCCTGCTTGCTGATCCCTGCGACCAAACGGTTCTTCTCGTGAAAGTCCGCAAGCGTCGGAACTATTTGGGCCTTTAAAACCTCCCAAGCCGGAGCGGGTAAGAACACATCTCCAACAGCGATAACCCGTCCTTCCTTGCCTGCGTTGGCCAGATGGAACTTGATTTCACTACTCGTCCAACCGGTTTCCGACACAAGTTCCTGTAACCAGGTTCCGTCGTGATAATTGCGCCATATTCGAGCTCGTAGAATTTCCTCGCGGTCCGCACTTGCCAGAGCTCTCAGGGATTCGTCTATCCGGAGGTTTCGTCTGACGGGCGAAGCGTCCAAGACCCGGCCGCCTCCAATCGTCACTACCGGCGAAAACTGGCGCACGATGAACCTGTCTCCGGGCAAAAGCAAAGCCGGACCCACGAATCGAAATTGCGCGTAGCATTCTTGTCCAGGTTTCAGCTCTTTTGTTTCGAGCAGCCGCACCTCGGCGATGGCTTCCATCGTGTGCGCGTGGAAGTGAACGCGGGAGCCGTCTTTCAATGGTTTCGTCGCCGGTAAAAGGGAGAGCAGCACGTCAGTTCGTGTTGTCGTCTGAAAAGTGTCGTTCGGCGCCAGCGTCATACCACGCGAAAGTTCTTCCACAGCAACTCCCGCCAGGTTCAGCGCGGTCCGCTGACCTGCAACTGCTTTCTCGGCCGCCTCGCCATGCACCTGCACCCCGCGCACGCGCACCCGCTTCCCGATCGGAAACACTTCCAGCTCGTCCTCTTTGCGGATCGTTCCCGAAACCAGCGTGCCCGTCACCACCGTGCCGAATCCCTTCATCGTGAACACGCGATCGATGGGTAACCGCGCCAGCGCCGACGAATCCTTCGCCGGAACTTCCGCCGCAATCCGTGACAGCGCCTGCTTCAACTCCGGCAGCCCCGCGCCCGTGAGAGAACTGACGGCGATGATGGGCGCCGGCGCATTCATGCTCTGGCCTGACTGTGCCCCTGGCTGACCCCTGATAGCTGCTGGCTGGCTGAATGTTGACTGTTGACTGTTAAGTGCTGGGTCCAGAAACGACCCGCGCAGAAATTCCTCGACCTCCAGCTTCACTACGTCGAGCGTCTCCGCATCGACCGTATCCGCTTTCGTCAGCACCGTGATGCCGCGCCGCACCGAGAGCAACCGGCAGATATCGAAATGCTCTCTCGTCTGCGGCTTGATCGACTCATCGGCCGCGATCACCAGCAGAACAATATCAATCCCGCCGATCCCGGCCAGCATGTTACGCACAAACCGCTCGTGCCCGGGAACATCGACGAATCCCAGCCGCAGCTTTTCTCCACTTAGCGCAGTCAGCTCGAGATGCGCGAATCCGATATCGATCGTGATCCCACGCCGCTTCTCTTCCTCCAGCCGATCGGCGTCAATGCCGGTGAGCGCCTTCACCAGTGCCGTCTTCCCGTGATCGATATGTCCGGCCGTGCCAACGATGACCGATTTCATGCGAGCGATCAGTATAGGGAAAGCGCCTGCCAATCGTCAGATCTACCGACGACCTCTCCGCCACTATGGACTGAAGCGAGGCTAAGGCGAGCCGAGGAATTTTGAGATTCCCAGACAAAGGCAGATGCGTTGTGTGAATTCTCAGGAGAAAGCCCGCAGCCCGGTCGAGATCGCTGCCGCCGGCGACGAAAAGCTTCGTTCCAGCAGAAGACTCGCTACCCCGCTCCCCGCTTCGCGCGGAATCCGCGATCTCAATCGTTCCTGCCGTCAGCGATGCGTGCGCGAGATCGCCCACCCGGCCGAAAGTCAGATCCTATCGGCGGCCCCTAGCGTGCCGGCTGCCCGCCCGCATGGTTGGCAACGGAGCACGCAGTCCGGGCAGCGTCCGCTGGCGATGCCTCGAATGTGTGTCCACCGACCGACCATCTCCAACCGTCGAGCAGCACCATTCCCGCGATGTAGGTTGCTCCATCCTGCGGCTCCGAGCCGCGGGACAATGTGAGCCCGTGGCATTCGGGCGCGCTGACAAACGTCCGGTCGAAATCCAACTGATCGAATGCGGCGCCGATGATGTTGAGTACCACCAGATGTGGCCTCGGCGCGAACAAGCTTTCTACTCTACCGAGCGCTGGACTCCCGCGGAATGCAACGCCGGCCATCACGAAGACGAATAGGGCGGCGATTGAAATGGCGATCTGCCCCGTTGCTCTTGAATTCTTTTGAGACATGGACTGCAAACCATTCCTCTGCGACGTCAACTGCAAACCAGAACACGAATCGTGTTTGGTTCGTCACCCTCAGAGACTAGTGTGACGAAAGCCGCAGGGCCAGAGTACCGACGTGGTAAGCGATTCGCCTTACCTCTTCCAGGTCACAGGACGCAATGGAATATCCTGGAGTGCAGTCCCAATTTTCACCAACGATGCAGTTCTGGCGCGAAGCTCAATCGATGACTCGCCAGTTCTCGCGCGCCCGCAAGCCGGGCAAGCTCACGCAGCAGGCGTATCCGGCACTCTTCGGCTCCGCTCGAGTCCCCAGTCTCACAGACCAGCACATAAGAATTCGCGAGTCCCCGCAAATTGTGGGCATTCGCCCCGGTGGCAAATCGATCTACCGCGATAAGGAGTCCTAAGTCCAATTTCGGATTCTTGGTCAACGACACGACATCCGTCCTTCCGACAAGTTTCAAAACTCGATGCTTTGGTTCGTTTAATACAGCGTTGAACGCAGCCTCGCTCCGTTCCTAGGCAGCGCGTCTGAACAACTCGCGAATGCGTTTTTGTTTTTCCGGGGGACGACCCAAGGAAAATTACTCGCGGGGAATATCCAAAGTCTTGAAGACCTGGTTCGCGGCCCACAAGGCGACCACCACCAGCACCATGGAGAGCATTCCAATCATGGGGCGAGCTTAGCCTTCTACAATAACCATGTCCAACACAGATGGCTCTGTCCAACTGAGATGTACTTAAGGGCCCACTGAATTTGCCCAAGGAATTTCACCTGTCAATTGGATCGTTCAAGGAAAAAGGAAGACTCGGACAGTGTTCGTACATTTCGCCTAAGCAGTCATTGCCCTTTGCGTTCCTAAGGGCAATCCCTCAGCATTTTCGGGCCATGTTGTTGCACAACAGTTGCATTTATTTTCATCGCTAGGGCGAAGTAGAGTACGCGGCGTGACGCCGTCCCGACGCATCGAGGATCGGATTCGAAACCTTTCTCAGAAGCTCATCCAGGCCGAGGAAGACAACGACCAGTTCGAAGCCACCTCCGCTGAGCTACGGTTCGCCCTCTTCACACTCGAATGGCAGATTCGCAGTGGACTCAAGAACTTCCCTGCGGAACTTGATAGACGTTCCCGATAAAACCCAACATCGTTTCCGCGGTGGCGTAATCGGGGCGATGTTACGAATCGAGGTGTTCGTCTCCCTCGATTCTCAAGTGCCACGCCGATCCCCAGTGCCGCGGGAATCCCCACAAACAGACCACCCAAAATGCAGACAAACGGTAATGGCGATTGGGCGCTCTTTGCGCCAGACACGATGGCGACAGCAGCGAAAACGGCGAGACCAATGAAGAAGAAACCAACGCTCGTCGGAATAGGTTTTCCGGTGACCTTCATGGCGCGACCAATTTTATTGCCCGTCCGGCCAACTGGCGAAACAAGGCTCTTATAACTCAGTGATCCCGCCGGGAGGACATTACGCCACCTGCCATGCGGCGATGGATGGCATCTACGATCGCACACGAGATCTCTATTCCACCTGCAGTTCCCCCGCTTCCCAGCTTACAGCGGTAATGCCGGGTTCGAGGCTGAGCCGCTGCACGATTTTTTCCAGCATCGCATTCTCACGCTCGGAACTGATTAAGGTGGCGCGCACCTCGACTCGACCGGGCGACTCAAGATCTTCACTGTGAAGCGCGCGGAGGGCGAGCGGCAGGCCGTGCAGAAGATGCATGAGCAGGCCTCGCTCTTTCGCTTCGTCCTCCGTGCGACAGGTGAAGCGGAAGACGTACACCGTTTCGGCATCGGAGGCGTGGCTGGTGCGCGCATCGATGCGACGTGCGATGGGGCGCAGGCAGAGATTGACCCCAACCACTCCCGCGGCCGCGATCAAAGCCTCACGGATAAATCCAAGACCGCAAAGTGCGCCGACCGCCGCCGAGCACCAGAGGGTGGCCGCGGTATTCAGGCCGCGGATCGTCAGTCCCTCCCGCATAATGACACCCGCACCGAGAAAGCCGATACCGGAAACGACCTGGGCGGCGATTTGGAGCGAGGTGGCATTCAACGGCACAAGATACGTGATGCTTACAAACATGGCCGACCCGGCAGCCACCAGCGAGTTGGTCCGCAGCCCGGCGATGCGTTGGTGCCACTGCCGTTCGGCGCCAATAATTGCTCCCAGCAGCAGTGCAATCGCAAGATCGAGCGTGAAGTGATGCCAAACCATGGACTCACCCGGAACGACAAAAATTGCATTTTACGACGTGCTGCGAGTGAATGGGTTGTTCGCGATGTCACATGCAGCCAGTCTCGAGAAGACCAATTTGCCGTTTGAAATCTATCGGACCCCTGAAGAAAGACGGCCGAAAAGATCGGCCGCGATGTGGTCGCCAAGCTCCCAGGGCTTGTAGGAATCGAGATTGGACAATATGACGATGCAGACTCGATCGTTTGGGTACTGTTGGATGCTGCTGGAAAATCCCTCGACGCCTCCTCCGTGGTAATACTGCAATCTGCCAAACTTGAGACGCGAAATCACGACGCCATAGCCGTAGTGCTGCCCTTCATGCGTTGCCTCAGGATATTCGGTGAACATCTGTTTCAGTGAGTCAGGCGACAACAGTTTCCCCGCCGCCGTGAGCGCTTCGTTCCAGCGGTACATGTCCTCGACCGTGGAAAAGATCCCGCCCGCGGAGAATGGAACACTCATATCGATGAAGTCCGCGTTTGCGGTGTGACCGTCGATAATTTTGATACCCGGATGCCCTTTCTTTGAGGATCTCGTTTGCCTTGTCGTACCCCGAATCCCTCATCCCCAACGGTTGAAAAATGTTGGTCTTAAGGAAGTCCGCATAGGCCTGACCCGAGACCTTTTCGACGATCATACCCAGCAAGATGTAACCTGTGTTGGAATAGCTCCAGTTCGTGCCGGGCGTGAAGTCCAACGGTTTCTTTGCGACAAGTTCAATCATCTGCTGCGGAGTCGCGCCGGTGCGGTTGATTCTCGCGATTTCCGAACTGCTGGTGTAGTTCGGAATCCCGGATGTATGGGTGAGTAGTTGGTGGACAGTAATCGTCCGCCACACTTCCGGTAGACCAGCCAGATATTGCGAGATAGGGTCACGCACGTTCAGCCGACCGCGTTCCTGCAGAAGCAATAGGCAGGCGGCCGTGAACTGCTTGCTGAGTGAGGCGATTCTGAACTTGGTGTGGGCAGTGTTATCTGCGCCCCACTCTTCATCGCCCAACCCATACGCTTTCTCGAAGACGATTTTCCCATCGATTCCAACCAGAACCGCTCCCCGAAAAAAGTGAGTAGCCGCTTCCGAGCGAATGTATGCATCTTCTCCCTCGAGGGATTTCGTTCTGTCCGTTTGGCCGAAAGCGTTTGTCGCAGAGACGACACCGCTGAGGAGAACCACACAGAGCGCAATACCTGAATTGCGATGGAATACCATCTGGAGATTATCGTCGCCCTCCTTATCCGGGGCAAAGAAGACTCGCTGTCGTGACCGGGCGCTTGCCGTACCCCTGTGTCCTCTGTGGTTGACGCTTTTCCAGGGCGTGCTTCACAACTTTTCTTTGTCCTCTTTGCGATCAAAAGCTTTTTCCGCGCCCCGAAGATGTTTATTCTGCGTTCATCTGCGGCTGGCGGCTTTTCTCTCGTAACTAGCCACTGGGCACCTGCAGCTCGTGTTTTAGAGTGCCTTTACGGCATGTTTTGCGCTCTTGCGATTAAGCTTTAGCCGTCTTGCGAGCCGATCTACCCTGTGTCCTCTGTGGTTGACGCTTTTCTTGGGAGTGCCGCACAACTTGTCTTATGCTCTCTATTGCGATCAAGAGTTCTTTTCCCGCCCCCGAAGATGTTTATTCTGCGTTCATCAGCGAAATCTGCGGCTGGCGGCTTTTCTCTCGTAACTAGCCACTGGGCGCC
>JAFAGX010000484.1 GCA_019237515.1 Acidobacteriaceae bacterium | reverse complement strand
CGATCGACAGCGTGCGCGACCTGCCGCAGCGCCAATTCGCGCAGGGCGATCAGGTTCCCGGGACGAAAGAAATTCCCCAGCGCGCGCCCAACCCGGTCAAGCGGATAAATGTCCCCACGGCGCATGCGGTTTTGCAGGGCTTCGGGTGTGAGGTCCGACATCACCACTTCATCAACCCGCTTCAGGACCCAGTCCGGCACCGTTTCGCGAACCGTAATTCCGGTGAGGCTCTGAACCGTAGGTGTGACGCTTTCCAGGTGCTGGATGTTCATTGTGGAAAGCACATCAATGCCGGCGTCCAAAATCTCCAGCACGTCCTGATACCGTTTGTGATGCTTGCTGCCTTCGACGTTGGTGTGAGCTAGCTCATCGATCAGGACTACCCGGGGATGGCGCGCCAGAATGGCATCTACATCCATCTCTTCGAAAACTGTGCCTTTGTAAACAAGTTTCTTGCGCGGCACTGCATCCAACTGTGCCGCCAGGTCGGCGGTCGCCTTGCGCCCGTGAGATTCGATGACTCCGATCATCACATCTTCACCTCGGCTGTGGCGGCGAATTGCCTCGCTCAGCATAGTGAAGGTTTTTCCCACCCCCGGCGCATAGCCCAAAAACAGCTTGAATGCGCCTCCCTTCTTTGAGGGCGCGGTCTCTTCCAGCCATTGCTCGGGAGTTTTTTGCATCGCCGATATTTTCGTCGAGTACAGAGAAATTGTCGATGATCAGCTACAATCGCGCCGTGAAACCGCCGATGGTCAGAATCGCGCTGCACTATTTGGGAGCGCTGGCGGTCGTCATTGCAATCGTTGTCGCCTGCCACTTTGTCGTGCACGTGAATCCGACGACGGTTGCGCTCGCCTTTGTTATCGCGGTGGTGATTGTTTCCGCCAATTGGGGCCTTCGGCCTGCCATTTTCCTGGCATTGCTGGCTACCCTCGCATTTAATTACTATTTTCTCCCGCCCGTCGGTACGCTCACTATCGCCGATCCTCAGAACTGGGTCGCACTGTTTGCATTTCTGGTTACCGCCATCATCGCAAGTCAACTCGCAGAGCGCGCTCGGCGCGAGGCGCAGAGTGCCAACGAGCGGCGCACCGAAGCCGAACGCCTATACAAGTTCAGCCAACTGCTGCTCTCCAGCGAGAACATCGCTGAGCTGCTCAATGCCATCCCCCGCTACATCGTAGAATCGTTTGCAGTCGATGCTGCGGCCATCTCCTTAAGCAACCGTCCCGACGTGTACCGCTCCAGCGCAGATCGCGTTCTGGATCGGCATAACTTGCATCTCGTCGCTCTGCGGGGCGAACCACAAATTGATCTGGAACGCAGGATCGCGTTCATTCCCCTTCGGATGGGCTTGCGCGTGGTGGGCAGTATGGGACTGGCCGGAGCTCAATTGTCACGCGAGACGCTGGAATCTATGAGCAGTCTGATTGCAATCGCCACCGAGCGGGCCGGCGCTGTCGAAAAGCTCAGCAAAGCCGAAGCCGCACGAGAAAGTGAGCAATTAAGGTCGGCACTTCTGGATTCGGTCACGCACGAATTTCGCACTCCCCTAACTGGCATTAAAGCTTCGGTTACGACCCTCCTCTCGAATTCCCGCCTTGAAGATGCGCAACGGCAGGAACTGCTGACGGTCATCAATGAGGAAAGCGATCGGCTCAATCGCCTGGTGGGAGAAGCTGCAGAAATGGCACAGCTCGAGGCGCATCAGGTGGAGTTGCGCCTCGGACAGCACCCAATCGAGGAAGCCGTAGAGGATGCGGTTGCGAAGTCAAAAGCACTTTTGAGCAAGCATCCCGTCACCGTTCAACTGCCGCAGAATCTTCCCGCTGCTCGAATCGATGTCGAACGCATGTCCGAGGTCACCGCTCAGCTTCTCGAGAATGCAGCCAAGTATTCGCCACCCGAAACACCGATTTACATTACCGGCGAAGTGAAAGATCAGATGATCATGGTAAGTGTGGCAGACCGCGGCCCCGGCATAGACGATTTCGAGCAGTCGCTGATCTTCGAAAAGTTCTACCGCGGACGAAATCAACGCATGCAAATCCAGGGCACCGGAATGGGCCTGGCCATCGCAAAAGCCATCGTGGAAGCCCATGGCGGGCAAATCGGAGTCACCAGTCAGCCGGGTCGAGGTTCCGTCTTCTACTTCACGGTCCCGGTTGCATAACGCCGAAGCTATTTCGCGACTGATGCCGCCGAAATTTTGTCGATCACCAGTGCCATGGATCCGCCGCGCTGAAAAACTTTCCCGACTGCCGTGACTTTCTGTCCGGCGAAGGGCAAAAGTTTCTCGTTTTGGCTGCTTGCAGGTGTGGTATCGGCGATGGGCCAGTAAATCGTCCCATTGTCAGCCAGGATCACTAATGGCGAGCCGCCTCTGGCGCACTCCCGCGCGCAATCCGCACTGATCGGTTTCTGCAGGTTCTTTGTGAAGGCGCAAGCAGAGTCCAGTACAAAGCCGTTCACGGTTGCGTTTTTCCCTTCATTTGCCGTGAAACCGGGCACCGCTAAGGCGAGCAGCATCAAACCGAGTAAGGGGTTCCAAATAGAACGTGACATCATCAACTCCGGGATGAAAATGGTCTGAAGGAGTATAGGACGACATGTTGTTCCATGTCCAAGCCCATCTTGCTAACCGCCGACCCGTTGGTGAGTCGATGAATTTATCAATGCCGCTGAAGATGATCTATGCATAAACTCCGCTATTTTTCTGTTACGTTGCTGTTGCTTCTGGTGCTGGGCGCAACCCTCTCACATTTTCATCTCGCCCAGGGGCAGCAGGCGGAATCTCGCAAGACCAGTAAACCCTATACCGGCGACTTGTCGATCTTCGATTCGCCAGGACGCGACCAACGCCTGCAAATCAATCGCGTAATGGACATCCTGGGAATCAAT
>JAFAGX010000195.1 GCA_019237515.1 Acidobacteriaceae bacterium | reverse complement strand
TGAACGCTGATCCCGATATCCCGATACTGAAGCAGGCGAAAGCGGAGTACGCAAAACTCCAATAGCAGGGAAAAGCCTTTTCTCGTCGGCTACTGTTGCGATAGCTAGTCATAAGTCGGCTTCGAGGACTCCAAGCCAGTTTCTGGCCAACTTGCCGGATGGCCACAATCCGGTCAGAGCGCTGGCCGAGACTCTAAGTTGTGTTTTCCATTTTCGCCCGCAAGAGCAGCTGAGTTCTCCAGTTTTCTGGTAATGAGCTTGCGGTCGCTGCACGGCGCAGTAGTTCAGCGTCACGCGTGTAGCCAAGGTAGAGTCGAACGACGTCGGTCACACTGACCGCATCAGGATCTCGATGCAGGATTTCAATGTTCGCCCCCGCATTGACCTCGCCGGGCTCGACGACTGAAAAATAGAAGCCACTCCGCTCACTTGCGAGGAAGCGCTTGATCCTGTCGTCGCGTCCGAATCTTAGTTCCAGCTTATAGCAGGGCATTCGAGGTTGAGTAACCTTGAAAACAGCAGACCCGATTCTCAGCCGATCACCTATGCATAGCGCGTCCTCCGACAGTCCCTGGGTGGTGAGGTTTTCACCAAATGCGCCCCACGAAAACGATGCGTCTGGCAGTTCTTTCCTCCAATACTTGTAGTGCTCCGAGGGATATGCATACACAGCCTTGTCGGGCCCGCCGTGCACCGTTAAGTCTGCCTGTTGATCGCCCGCCAGATTCAGACAACCGACTGCGACCGGGTGATCTACAGGTTCCTTGAAAATTGAGGTCTGAACGGGCTTTCCCTTCCAGATGGCCTCCCGTGGCAGCCCGACATTGACGGAGACTACTCTCATTGTCTTCACAGCAGCACCACCACTATCTTGCGATTTGCTCTTTTCGACTGCTGCCCGTCGATCGCACCCATAACAGTAACCTCCGGCGTGAGAGTGAAGTTCCAACTATGAAAACTGAGAGGCCGCGCGGTGCGGCCCCTCGCGCACGACTTCGTAGGAAACGTGGTTAGCGCCTTGACGCCGGTCTTATGCGACTTTGGACTGGGTTGTAACGTTGCGCGTAAGAAAATCGCGAATGGCGGCGGCGATCTCCTGATGGTGCGTTTCCAAGGCGAAGTGACCGGTATCGTAGAAATGCACTTCCGCCCTCGGATTGTCGCGCTTGAACGCCTCAGCACCCGGAGGGAGAAAGAACGGATCATTCTTGCCCCAGACTGCGAGCAATTGCGGCCGCTTTGTGCGAAAGTACTCCTGGAATTTCGGGTAGAGCGCGACGTTGCTGGCATAATCCAGAAAAAGGTCCAGCTGGATTTCGTCATTGCCCGGCCGGGCCAAAAGCGCGGAGTCAAGTTCGTACGCTTCGGGTGCCATAAGGCTCGGGTCTTGGACTCCGTGGACGTACTGCCATTTCGTTGCTTCCGGCTTGAGGAATTCGCGGAGCGCAGCGCGATTTTCTGAACTCGGCTCTTTCCAGTACTTCTGGATCGGATTCCAACCTTCGCTCAGGCCTTCCTCATAGGCATTGCCGTTTTGCGAAATGATGGCGGTGATCCGTTCAGGATGGGCCAAGGCGAGGCGGAATCCAACAGGGGCACCGTAATCGAAGACGTATATCCCGTAATGGTCAAGACCTAGGGTTTGGGTGAAACGATCGATAATTTTCGCCAGGTTCTCGAACGTATAGCGAAACTGCTTGCGGTCCGGGGAATCGGAAAATCCGAAGCCGGGCAGATCGGGAGCCACGACGTGAAAGCGGTCGGCCAGAGCCGGAATCAGATTGCGAAACATATGTGATGAAGTTGGGAAACCATGCAGCAGCAAGACAGTCGGCGAAGTTTTCGATCCTGCTTCGCGATAGAAGATTTTCAAGCCATCCACATCAGCGTGTTGGTAAGTTGTCATACGAACCTCCTTCTGAGATCTGGAATCGCGGAGATCGGGTCTGCACCCTTTCCTGCGTTCATCCCATCAGATTAACTAACCGATAAAAAGATTCATTATCGGTGTTATAGAATAAAGGCAGTCAAAAATGGCAAACGTTAAACGATCAGCCGGTTCCGACTGGCGCGAAGGATTTCTCTTCCTCGGGAATCATCTGGCCTTGGATTTCCTGAATACACGCCCTGTCCAGAATGGCGAACCGCACGAACTGCTCCCTGACTTCAACGCCGTCTTACGCTGGTTTCGCGCAGCAAGTCTGCTGAGTTCTCATCAGGTTGATGATCTTCGGCGACAGTGGGGAGAGTCGGTACGCGGCCGAGAGATGACCGCTGCCCTGCATGAGCTGCGGGAGAAACTGAGACACGAGATCATTGCCTGGGAAGATACCGGAAAACTACATCGCGGTTTCTCGGATGTATTGAATCAAATCATGGCCGAACATCCCATGCTCACCAGGTTGAATCGAAACACAAACGAGGTGATGACAGAACTGTGGTTTGAAGCGCGCCGGCCGGAAGACCTGTTCGCGCCTCTCGCGTACGCTGTAGCCCTGTTGTTTAGCAGCGTTGATCGAAGCCGTGTCCGTAAGTGTGGGCACTGCGTGCTGCATTTCTATGACACGAGCAAGAAAGGCACACGTCGCTGGTGCAGCATGCAGCTTTGCGGGAATCGGTTGAAGGTCGCGGCCTATGCGGTCCGCCAGCGTGCTCACAAATGACACTAGCGAGTGACACAAGCCAGAAGTTGAAACACGATGGGCCAGGCGGGCCAGAAGTCGGCTTATGAGAGATTCGAGATTCCGAAGGATTGACGGGCAATACGCAAGGAGTTGTTAAAGGTCAAGTCCGCATTCGCCGAGCATTCGACAACCTATCGCTCACGATTCGCCTGCACCCGTTTGCGAAATGGGACTACCTAAAGGCCGTCCGGAGAAAAAGCTGAAATTAGCGGCGGGCGCGGGTAGCCCAGCCCATTCTCCGCAGTTCCGATTTTGAGCAACATTTGCGAAAAACGGTCATCTTTCGCGTATTTTGGCAGGAAGAAAGGCGGAATTTCTCTGCACTACAGACTGCATGGCGGAGAGGGAGGGATTAAAAGGTTACTTCGGTACATATTACTCAATGGACCGGTGTTCATGCTGTTGTGACAAACATTGTCGTTGACTAGCTTCTACCTG
>JAFAGX010000192.1 GCA_019237515.1 Acidobacteriaceae bacterium | reverse complement strand
CGCGGTAACCTGCTGTTGCAACGATTGAACGACAGCCTGCTGCGCCGCCAAATTGGTTTCGGCCTGTACGCGGTCCTGGTCGGACGCGACACCTTCTTTTGCGAGTTCGATCATGCGCCGGCTGTCGCTCTGAGTGCGCTCTAACGTCGCTTCTGCCTGCGCCAGTTGGGCGCGAACGGATGCCAGCCGCGCCTGTGCATTGGCGACGCTGCTGGTGGTACTGCCTTTGGTGGCTTCCAGAGTCGATTGGGTTTCGCCGACCTTGTACTTCAAGCTGTCGATGGTGGCGGCCGCTGCGCGCTCTTGCGCCTCAAGCTCCGAAGGATCTAGCTCCGCAATCAGATCGCCTTGCTTCACCTGGGTTCCTTCGTCTACGAGAAGCTTCAGCAGGCGGCCTTGGACCTGCGGACTGACAATGACTTGATTCGCATCGACGGTGCCGATCAGATCCAGATCGCGGTTTCTGGGCGTCGAAACAAAGTAGTAGGTCAGCGATATAGCGAAAATCACCAGCACCAGAATTATGAATTTATTGCGTACACTCATGACGCTGCCTCTTTGCGTTTTCCGCTCACGCCATCAAACGAGCTGTCGGGACTGGTGGCGGAACGCTCCGGCGGCTTTTTAGATAAAGCGTCCGGATCTTCCTCCAGGATGCGCAGGATCTCCAAGAATTCATCGTGAATCGTCATGCCTGCTCCTTCCTGCAGAACAGAGCCGCAGAGACAAAGTCCAGAACGGCCGCCCGTCGTTCCGCGATCCTCTCCGGCGACAAAGGATCGAACCCGGCAACATTTTTCATTACTGGAGCGCTGATGAAATAAAAAACAACCAGCGCGACCATCGAGGGCACAAATTGCATGGGATTGATGGAACGAAACTCGCCGGTTGCAATTCCCTCCTGAATCACCGCACCTAAGCGTCGGTACAAAGGCTGAAAATATTGTTTTGCAATTCGTTTCAGATGCGGTGAGCCATGCCCGGCGCGCATCATTTCGACCTGCACCAGATCGCGGTTGAACTTGTGACAGGCGATGTAATCAAAATAGGCGCCAACATAGGTAAGTACTTTCTCGCGCGGTGGAAGGTTACGGCCCAAAACCTCCAATAGGTGTTCGCCCATTTGGCCGAAGGCGTGATCCAGAGCGGCTCCGTACAGAGTTTCCTTGTCCCGGTAGTAGTAATAGAGCAAAGCTTTATTGACCTTGGCGGCTTGAGCGATGGCGTCGGTGCGGGCACCCGCAATTCCCCGCTGGGCGAATTCGCGGATAGCAGCCTGCAGGATCGTGGAGCGGCTGTGCTCCGGCTGACGACGGGAACCGAGACGGGGTTTGGCAAGGGTGGACATATTAATTAACCAGTTAGTTAGATTCTACACCGGCAAAAGGGGATGCACAAGGGAAAAGGGGCGCGAGAAAAGCTCCCTTTAAGAGGGTACTGAGGCTTAGCGCACTACAACTTAGGCGACGCCGCCGGCAATTGAGGGAACCAGCAGGACTTCATCGCCATCCTGAAAGGCATAGCTGTTACCGCCCAGGAAGCGAATGTCTTCCTCGTTGACGTAGATGTTTAAGAACCGGCGAACCTCGCCGCCTTCATCTCGCAAGTGCGGCTTGAGATCGGGGAACTGCTGATCGAGTGCAGAAAACAACTCGCCCAGATTTGCCGCCGAGCATGTGACTTTTCCCGTGCCTCCGGTCAAGCGGCGCAATGGGGTCGGAATTTGTACGGTAATGGGCATTTCAAACCTCCACAGTGTCGGAAATTGTTTGACCAACGGCTGCTTCCTGCTGCAGGAAATTTTCGAAGTCGGCAAGCCTGGGACGAATCGGTTCTTCGAGTTCATATTGGCCTGCGACCACATCCGTGGTCTTCAGGCCGTTTCCCGTGATGCAGAGGACGGTCGTTTCGTCGGGCAAAATGCGGTCCTGCTCATAAAGCTTGCGCGCGCAACCGACCGTGACGCCGCCTGCAGTTTCGGTGAACACGCCTTCGGTTTCGGCGAGAAGCTGAATCGACTCGACTACTACATCGTCGCTCACGTCCTCGGCCCAGCCGCCGCTTCCGCGGATAGTCTTGATCGCGTAATGGCCATCGGCAGGATTGCCGATGGCTAGAGATCGAGCCAGCGTCGAAGGCTTCTGCGGCTCGATCTCACTGTTGCCGAGCTTCACCGCAGTGGAAATTGGAGAGCATCCGGTTGCTTGTGCACCGAAGATCTTGACGGGCTTCGGTTCAACCAGGCCGAAGCGGATGAGTTCATCAAAGGCCTTCTTGATCTTCGTGATCAGCGACCCGCCCGCCATTGGGACCACGACGTTGTCTGGCAAGCGCCAGCCAAGCTGCTCGGCGATCTCGAAGCCAACGGTTTTCGAACCCTCGGCATAGTAGGGGCGGAGGTTAACGTTGACGAATCCCCAGCGATGCTCATCGGCAATTTGGGAGCACAGGCGGTTCACGTGGTCATAGTTGCCGGCGATGCGGACGAGTTTTGCGCCGAAAACTTGCGTGCCGAGAATTTTCGCTGGCTCGAGATCGGCTGGAACAAAGATCCAAGCTTTTAATCCATTGCGAGCTGCCTGGGCGGCAACGGCATTTGCCAGATTCCCTGTGGAGGAGCAGGCCACAGTATCGAATCCAAAGCTGCGGGCTTGAGCCAGAGCCACCGCGACTACGCGGTCCTTGAAGCTCAAGGTGGGCAGGCATACAGCGTCATTTTTAATGAAGAGGTTCTTTGCGCCGAAAGAGTGCCCCAGCCGTGAGGCAGCAAATAACGGCGTGAAACCTACCGGGAAATTGGGCTGGTGATCCTGCGGCAAGGGCAGAAGTTCAGCATATCGCCACATGTTGGGCGCTCGACCGGCGATGCGCTCGCGTGCGATTGCTGGACGCAAGGCGTCGTAATCGTAGGAGACTTCCAGGGGAGAAAAACAATCGTCGCAGATAGAACGGGGTTGATTTCCCCAAGTTTTGCCGCATTCCCGGCAGCGCAGTTCGTAGTCGGCCATTGTGCTACTCGCTTTCGTTATGCGAATAGCTGAGGACGAGCCGGAAAAGAGACCTGAAATACAAAGGCCTCTTTTCCAGGAATAGGAGAAAAGAGGCTACGGAAGCTAAAACGTCTCGCTGTCCGAATCTCATGTTCCCTGTTTCCAGGAGAGAGTTGGCACCTGACAGTCAGGATAGATGATCCTGATCCGGTTGCCGTGGCGTCACTGGGCTCGTCCCTCAGCCACTCTGCATGAAATCCAGGCGACCCCGAAGGGCAGCCTTGTCCTAACTATGGTACCGAGGGAGGCGTGGAGGCGTCAACAACAATTACTCTTGCACGGCGGGGCGGCCCACCAACTCTACTTGATGTCTTTCATTGGCAGCATGGAACCGTAGTCCCTGCCGGAAGGTTCGACGGCGCGGGCTACGATCCCATCAAAGGCGTCGCGCAGGTGGGGGAATTTTGTCAGGAGTGCTTTCATCACGGCCGTGTTTTCCTGAAACGTTTTTGCAGTGTCGGAAATATCGGCGGTCTGATACTTCACTACCAGATCGAGATCGTCGCCGACGGGAAGAGGGAAAACATTGGTCAGGCTATAACTCTTTCCCGAGCCTGCAAGGCTGACGGCATTGCCACTTACCGGCAGGTCTGCCGGTTTGACGGACTGCATTTCGTCATAGAGCGTGTCTGTGGTTTGCGTGTACATGAACGGAACAGGAACAAGCAGTTCGCGCGCTTCAACGTAATAAAACCAGGCATCCACATTTTCGCCTTTGGATTTGAATTCGCGCGCTTTCTCGGCATACCAATTCCCATCGTGGCCCTTGATTTGGGGATCTTTTATGTAGAATCCACCAATCTTCCAGTCGGTTCCTTGTTGCTCCAACACAAAAGAAACCGTGCGCGGGCCTTTGGGACCGCTCGCATCCATGATCACAATGCCGTAGTTCCCGGGCGCGAGATTCGGAATCACAAATTCCGCACTGTTCGAAGTTTGGCCGGTCTTTCCAAAGACACCGCAGAGGAACTCGGCCTTCTGTAACGGGGCAGTACCTTCCACCTTCAGGAGAAAGGGTGGACGGGCGGTTCCTGTAGCGCCTGCCAGCGCCGGCTGGTTGTCCTTGATGGCATTTTCGATTCCTGAAAAATCAGATGCCAGGCTGGGAAGGGCATTTTGTTTTAGGGATGCGCTGTCTCCTCGCGAAACCATATCGAAGTACTTCTTGCCTGCATTCTGCAACGCGGCGCGCGTTGGCTCGTCCATGTCCGCGGATGTGAGGCAAGTTTGCCCGTGAGCAGAGGTAAAACTCAAAAGAGTCATTGCGATCAAGAGCACAGCTAATGCGGTGGAGTGTTTCATAGGGCGACTGGTCCTTACGTCCACGCAATATGATTGCGATTCTTCGATGCAGACGTGATCACTGCCGCTGCTACGCAGGCCGATGCGAGCACGCGATTCCAAGTTTACCTCCGAGGCCGGGCGAAAGACATGGGTGTTCTGGATACAGGATTATTGCGCCTGTCCGATGCATGTGGTACCGTCCCATTTGATTCCATTTTTTGAAGGGAATGCAAATGGTAGGTTGGATCATCCTGGGCATCGTTGTGCTGGTTGGATTCTTTCTGGTCGCCATGTACAACCAGCTAGTCCAGTTGCGCGTGCGAACAGATTCTGCCTGGTCCGATATTGATGTGCAGCTGAAGC
>JAFAGX010000570.1 GCA_019237515.1 Acidobacteriaceae bacterium | reverse complement strand
GATGTTCCGCCTCTGACAAAGCCCTAGAGGGCCGAATCCGGCTTGGCCGCTTGCTGCGCGGGCCACGCCTGCTGTAGCCGCTAAAATTCCAGCATCTCACGTTGCGTTTCGGCGGTTTTACCCTGCTTGCGATAGAGTCCAGCCAGCGCAAAGTGGGTCTGCGCTGCCAGCGAGGTTTGTTTTTCGATAGAAAGCAATTTGATCCACGCTTTCTCGGCTGCCGCAGGATCCCCATCGAGAGAAGCCGCTTTGCCTAAGGAATAAAGCGTTTCCGGCATGTCCGGCATAAGTTTGTCGGCTCGAATCAACTCGTTTCGGGCCTCATGAGCTTTCCCCTGCTCCAGCAATGCTGCCCCGAGACGATAGAACGCTTCAGCATTTCCCGGCTGCAGCTTCGTCTGAGCGCGAAATTCCTCTTCCGCTTTAGCCCATTGAAACGCTCCGGCGTATACTTCGCCGAGCTCGAGATGGACTTCGGGAATCTCTGGGCGCGACCGCAGCGCCTCTCCATATTCCTTTTCCGCATCCTCCATGCGGCGCAGCACGAAGTAATTTTCTCCCATCGCCTGATGGGACCGCGCGGAGTCAGGATACGCAGCCATTAAGGAATCGATTGCTTGTTTCGACAGTAAGCCGCTGGCCCGACCGAGATAGTACAGGACGTCAGGATCGTTTGGATGTGCCGCCAGTGCAGCTTGCAGATTCGAAACCGCTTCTGCAAACTGTCCAACTTGAATCTGCGCAATGCCTAAAGCCGTTTTGTCTGGTACTCGCTGTAAGTGCGGTATCGCCTCTGCCGGGTAACCTTGGGTTAAAAGAGCATATCCGAGCAACTGGTGCGCGGCCCCGAGGTTTTCGTCGATTTTCAATGCGTGCTTGAGAGGTGCAATTGCAGATCCGTAATCGTGGTTCTGCATGTAGGCCTGTCCCAGCTGTACAAAGCCTTCTGCCGAGTTGGGTTGTAATTCTGTGACTTTTCGAAATTCCTCAATCGCCAGAGCAGGCTTCCGTTCTTTTTCTGCGGCTATACCCGCCTGCATGTGCTGTGCGGCTTCCGGCGATACGGCTTGGCCGAGTACTAGCAGAAGCAAAGCGGCGAAAATCACGGCTTCTCCGGTTCTCGAACTTCGAGAAATCGATCCGCAGGAACGTCGTTCAAAACCTGGCGAATCCCGGATGGCCAGCCAATCTCGATCTTCGCTTTGTTTGCTGTCCCCAGACCAAAGTGTAAGCGCTTATCGCTCGCCGAGAGATAACTGCCGGCAGTGGTCGCGAAGCGCGTTTGTCCATTCACCTGCACTTTGGCTCCGAGCCCATCGCGGTTGCTGCGCGTGCCGCGCAAAGAAATCGTCAGCCAGTGAGACTTGCCATTGGCACGACCAAGAAATATCTGTGGGTGCCCGCCTAAATACGTCATCACCACATCTTGCCATCCGTCATTATTGAGATCGCCGAATGCCGCACCGCGTCCGGCTACCGAAGTCGTACTCCCGGAATCCACCCGCTCAAACCGCCCATTGTGATTCAACGCCAGAAGTGGCAGTTCATGGTAATGAAGCGACGGGTCGATGCTCTCTACGTTATCCAGTACATGCCCTTGTGCCACAAACAAGTCTTTCCAGCCATCGTTGTCAAAATCTTCCAAACCTATGCCCCAGCCGGAACTTCCACTGGACAACGCGCCGAGGCCAGTTTCCAGGCTGCGGTAACTAAAAGTGCCGTTGCCGTCATTGTGATAAACACCGTAAATTTCCCGGGGCAATTCGGTGACAATCACATCCGGACGGCCGTCATTGTCATAATCCTGAAAGACGACTCCCATCCCCGAGAGCCTCCTGCCGTCTTCAGAAAGCGCTGCGCCAGCCTCCATACCTACTTCTGAGAAGGTCCCGTTACCATTGTTATGGAACAGATACTGTTGCATGCCGTCGTTGGAGACAAATATGTCAGTGAATCCATCCCCATCATAATCGGCGAACGCCACACCCAAAGCGCGACCCTTCTTAGCCGCGATGCCAGAGCGCTGAGTTACGTCAGTGAACGTTCCGTCACCGTTATTGTGATAGAGCACGTTGGTCGTCGCAGGAAATTCCTCCGGTGGGCAATACGTGTGATAATTCCCTCCGCAGTCTTTGCTGTGTTTTGTGTCCCATTCCATGTAGCGAGTCACAAACAGGTCCAGCTTGCCGTCATTATCGTAATCAAAAAAACCGGCCGAAACGGACCATCCGCCCGCAGCTACTCCCGCCTTTGCCGTGACATCTGTGAAAGTCCCGTCGCCGTTATTGTGGTAAAGAATATCTTTTCCGTAACTGGTGACATATAGATCGGGAAATCCGTCGTTGTCATAGTCCCCGACTGCAACTCCCATTCCGTAGTTGCCATCGCCTGCATTCGCCAAACCCGCTTGCTGGGTGACATCGGTGAAAGAGCCGTCTTTGTTCTGGCGATAAAGCCGATTCCAGTACCGCGGGTCGTGCCGGTTGAAGTTCTCTGGGGTCTGCATCGGGCTGGTCAGGCGACCTCCGTTTACCAGGAAGATGTCCAGCAATCCATCGTTGTTGTAGTCGAGAAGCGCCACACCACCCGGCATGGTTTCGATTAAGTACTTTTGAGGTGTGGCCGAATTCTGCAGGCTGAAGTCCAAAACCGGTGCGGTTTTGACGTCGAACACCGGGCCAGCGAAAGCCGCCAGGCAAACGACTAAAATCAGCACACATAAAGCGAACAAGAGAATCTTCAACAAGCGTTTACTACCCTTTTGAGCATAGGATATCGCGTAAGCCCTTCCGCCAGAAGCTACCGCTTGCTGGATTGTCGAAGGACGAGTCGCGGAGGGATCAGAATTCTGATGGGTTTTTGCCGCCGCTGGCCCGCGATTCTTGCAAGCAGCAACT
>JAFAGX010000260.1 GCA_019237515.1 Acidobacteriaceae bacterium | reverse complement strand
AAAATTATCGACCTCGGCTCCGGAGATCAGCCGATTACGACCGCCGGCACCACAATCGTCTTCAACGGCGAAATCTACAATCATCTTGAACTGCGCGCGGAACTCGAGAGGCTAGGCCACGTCTTCACTTCTCATTGTGATACCGAGACAGTTCTGCACGCCTTTCTTCACTGGGATACGGACTGCTTTCGCCGGCTGCGAGGAATGTTCGCAATCGCGCTGTGGACCGAGTTGGAGCGTCGTCTCGTGCTCGCCCGCGACCGAATGGGCATCAAGCCGCTGTTCTTCGCTCGCCGTGGAGAAGATGTGTTTTTCGGTTCCGAGCTGAAGACCATCTTCGTGCACCCGGAAATCGATCGCAAACTCAGTATCGAGGGCCTCGATTGCTACCTTTCTATGAATTACGTGCCCTGTCCGTGGACGTTGGTAGAGGGTGTCGAGAAGCTCCCTCCTGGACAGTGGCTCGAATGGCAGGATGGCCGCGTTTCGACCAACGCCTATTGGACCCTTCCAGTTCCGGCTCTTCGCGATTGTGCTTTGGAGACTGCCAAAGAAGAATTGGATCACCTGCTGCGGCAATCGATTCGCGAGCACCTCATTTCGGATGTTCCCTTAGGGATGTGGCTAAGCGGCGGAATTGATTCGTCTACGATTCTGCACTATGCCGCCACAGAATCCAGTTCCCGCCTGAAAACTTTCTCGATTTCGTTTCGCGGACGCAGCTTCGATGAGAGTGATTACATCCAAGAGGTCGCGAATCATTACAACACCGAGCATGAACAGCTGGACCTCAATCCTGCGGACGATCTCGAAGGCGCGATCGAAGAATTCGCATATTACTCCGACGAGCCCAGCGCCGATGCCGGTGCGCTTCCAGTCTGGTTCTTGTCAAAGCTGAGCAAGACGAAGACCACGGTCAGCCTGAGTGGCGAAGGCGCAGATGAGATCTTTGGCGGATATTTGACTCATCGCGCTA
Source organism: Acidobacteriaceae bacterium (assembly GCA_019237515.1). Next base: position 2,493 of record JAFAGX010000260.1, on the reverse strand, counting down.
ACCAGCTTGCCGGCCCGATGCGTTTGCTGCCGCGTCCTGTGATCCGGTTCGGATTGAATGCAGTACGGCACTGGCCCGTATCCGACGAAAAGATCGGCTTTGAATACAAGGCTGCGCGTTTTCTGGAAGGCTCACTGATGAGCCCGGACCGAGCCCACGTGCACTGGAACGGCACCTTTTCGGATCCCGAGAAACACCGTTTGCTCGAACATCGGCTGCCGGGCGTACTTCATCGCACATTGCGCGAGCTTCGTACTTTGCTCAAAACCAGCGATGATCTCAGCCCTTATCTCTGGTTTGATCAAAAATACTTCCTTCCCGATGACATTCTCACCAAAACCGACCGGATGAGCATGGCTCATTCGCTTGAGGTTCGGCCGCCGTTCCTCGATCACCGTATCGTTGAGTTCAGCGCCTCATTGCCGGCAGCTTTGAAAATCCGCGGCTCGCGGCAGAAGGTTCTTCTCAAAGAACTGATGAAAGGCAAGCTACCGGACTCGATTCTCAACCGCAAGAAGATCGGTTTTGATATCCCGGCTCACGAATGGCTGCGCGGACCCCTTCGCTCCCTGCTTGTGGAGACGATCACGGCGGGTGCTTCCGAATACTCTGCGCTCTTCCGTTCGGCCGCAATCAATGCCTATCTGAAGCAACACCTGGAAAGGCGCATAAATGCTGGATATCATCTATGGGGATTAATGGTCCTGTTTCTCTGGATGAAAAAATGGCGGATACAGATTGCATCCGCCCGTTCGAGGGAACTGGTCCGCGCAAAAACTGGCACGTATATTTAGCAGTCACGCTGGTTGCGGCCTCGGTGTATCTAGGCTGTATTCTTTCTCCCCCTTCATTGATGGACGATGTGGATGCCGTGCAAGCGCAGATCGCGCGCAATATGCTGGCATCCGGCGATTGGGTCACCGCTCGCCTGGATGGCGTGGCCTACCTCGAGAAGGCCCCACTCATTTACTGGCTGATTGCGGGCTCATACCGGATTTTCGGAGTGCATGACTGGGCCGCTCGAATTCCCATTGCGCTTTCCGCGATCGGGCTTTGCTGGGTTACTGCTGCTTTTGGCATTTGGGCCTTCGGTCGGCGTGCTGGTCTCTATGCCGGCCTTTGTATGGCTACATGCGTCGGCTTATTTCTCTTCACCCGAATCCTGATTCCCGACGTCACGCTTACTTTCACCATCGCTGTTGCGATGTGGGCTTTTCTTCGGACATTGGACGAGGAAGAGACGCATCAGAGGCTCTGGGCGGCCCTTTTCGCTGTATGTCTCGGCTCTGGCTTATTGCTGAAGAGTCTGATCGCAGTGGTATTTCCGATCGGCGCCGGACTGATTTACCTCTACGCGACCCGCCAGCTTTTCTCCGCCGCAGCGTGGAAGCGACTGCATCCCTTCAGCGGTGCCATCATTGTGCTCGCGATTGCCGCACCTTGGCACATCCTGGCAACGTTGCAAAACCCGCCATACTTTGTCTTTACCTTGCACAGCGGCCCCGGTCAGTATCACGGGTTTTTTTGGTTCTTTTTCGTAAATGAACAGCTTTTGCGGTTCCTGAACCTGCGCTATCCGCGCGACTACGACACAGTGCCGCGCCTGTATTTCTGGTTATTCCATCTGCTTTGGCTTTTTCCCTGGAGCGTTTATCTGCCAGCGATTCCGAACCTCTCGTTCAAATCCCTGGATCGCGCCGGGCGTACCCGGTTACTAGCGCTTTGCTGGGCAGGCTTCATTCTTGTGTTCTTCACTTTTTCGACAACGCAGGAATACTATTCCATGCCGGCTTATCCTGCTTTTGCGTTGCTGATCGGGTCGGCTATCGTGGCCGATTCCACATGGGTTCGGCGCGGATCGCGCGTTCTCTCAGTAGTGGCCGCGATAGCGGCAATTGCCGTATGCCTGCTCCTTGTACTGAGCGGCAGATTTACCGCTACAGGGGATATCTACTCGGTCCTGACGCAACATCCGAACGCGTACAGGCTCTCCCTTGGCCACATGGAAGACCTCACCGTTGCATCGTTTGCGCATTTGCGGGCTCCTCTGCTTCTCGCTGCCCTGGCATTTGCGATTGGCACGATTGGAAGCGTGAAGGGAAGTACCCGGCGAGCGGCTCTTGCCGCAACCGTAATGATGGTGCTGTTTCTGCACGCGGCACGAATGGCAATGGTCACGTTTGACTCGTATCTGTCTTCGCGGCCGCTAGCGCAAGCACTGGAGAAGTCTCCGCCGGGAACCCTCGTCATCAATCATCACTACTACGATTTTTCTTCTGTTTTTTTCTACACAAACCGCTCCGCATTCCTGTTAAATGGCCGGTTTATGAACCTCGAATACGGTTCTTAAGCGCCCGACGTACCGGACGTGTTTATCGATGATGCGAGATTCAAAAACCTCTGGCAGGATCAGGGACGCGTTTATGTTTTAGCAAAAAATACTGATCTGGCGCGCCTGTATGGCATTGTTGGCCGCGAGCAACTCTTTAGCAT
>JAFAGX010000187.1 GCA_019237515.1 Acidobacteriaceae bacterium | reverse complement strand
CCGTCGTCCTTCAACCTGATAATTTCGCCGGTGTGAAACAAAGTTGTATAGACATTGCCCTGAGAATCGATCGCCATTCCCTCGGGAGTGTCGGGGAGCTTGGCCATAACCCACGCCCGGAACTGTGCTGATGCGCTTGGAACTGCTGCCGTAGAAAAACACAAACAGCACGCTAGCCAAACCAGAACCGTCCAAAGCTGCCGCCTGTGAAATGCGGTGCTCATCATGGTTCCTTTCCTAAGCCCACATAATCTCGAAGCTGAGGCCGCTCAGAGTCAACGAATATCGTTCCTGGGCGTCAAAAGGCGGACTCTCCTGCCGGTTCTCACCTGGCGCCACTGTGGGCAGCTGCTCTTAGCGAGACGTTCAAACCAAAAGTGGTACGAACGTAGTCCTCCCATTCGTCATCCGTCATCGCGCCCCACGCCACCCACTGTTCATCAGAGAGCGATGCTCGCCACTGCAGAAATCCAGATGCATCGGGTCCGACAGGATGGCGCAGCGTCCAGGTTCCACTGTCCACGATATCGCGGATCCGCTCGCCGACTACAAACGGCGATACCGGGTGCTCCAGTGAGGCGCGGAAGAGTTCGTTGATGCGTCGTTTATGGGGATAGCTAGTCCCGGCGAGATCTTCCTTCACCTTGCCGAAAATGGGGGTGGCTATGACGCCCGGTTCGACGATGGCAACGCGGATGCCGAAACTTTTCACTTCCTGTGCGAGGCATTCACTAAGCGCCTCCAGAGCCCACTTGGATGAACAGTAAGGCCCCTGCGGGGCAGTGGCAATGCGTCCGGCCACCGAAGTCACATTAACGATGCAGCCGCTCCCCTGCTGGCGCATCCCGGGCACGACCGCCTGGATGCAGCGCAGCGCACCGAAGAAGTTCGTTTCCATCGTGGACCGAAAATCGGATAAGGTCGTTTCTTCTACCGAACCCATGGTGCCGACGCCGGCGTTGTTCACCATGACGTCGATACGGCCAGCATCGGCCAGCGCCTGCCCAATGGCTTCCCGCGTGGACGAGTCCGAATCGACATCGTGCTTCACGATGCGAATGGGCAGGTTCTGCTGCCTAGCTGCGGCATGCAGTTCCCCTTCATGTTGCGGATTGCGCATACCTGCATAGACTGTGTGCCCGGCACGCGCCAGCGACACGGCTGTGGCCATTCCGATCCCCGTGCTGGTGCCTGTAACGAATGCGATCCCCATGCAATTTCTCCTTCAGAATGCAGATGAGTTACTCATTGAAGCGGAACTCGACTCGAAATGATATCCCATCGGAATACAAACGTAACCCATCCATGCGGCATGTCGTTCGGCCTCTCGGATCCACTTCCTAGTCCGCCGAAGATGCGGATGGCTGCGGAGGATTAATGTCGAACTCGGGATGAGGCGATCCCATCATCCATTTATCAAACCAACCGACGATATATTCGAGGCGCTCGATCCGATGCCAGGGTTCGCCGGAGCGCGACAGTTCGTGCGTCTCCCGCGGGAACACAGCCATAGCAGTTGGACGTTTCATATACTTCAGCGCCCGGAATAATTGCTCACCGCCTGAGTCCTGAGGAGTGCGATAGTCCGATTCTCCCAAGACAAAGAGCACCGGCGTGTGAATGTTCTTTACAAACGTGATCGCCGAGCGATTGTTGTAATCTTGCGGATCTTCAAATGGCGGCGCTTTAAACCAATTCGGTTGGAAGAGAGTGAAATCGGCCGTGTACCACCACGAAGCCCAGTTGGAAATATCACGTTGCGAAACCGCGGCCGCGAAACGGTCGGTGTGCGTGATCGTCCAATTCGTAAGCACACCACCCCCACTACCGCCAGTCACACCCAATCTCTTTGGATCGATGTAGCCGCGCTTAAGCAGCTCATCCACTCCAACCATCAAGTCACGATAGTCATCGCCCGGATAGTGATATTGAATGATGTTGCCGAACTCCTGGCCATAGCTGGTGGATCCTCGCGGATTGACGTATAGAACGACGTAGCCTTTAGCGGCCATCCATTGGAATTCGTGATCGAAAACCCAGCCGTAAGCGGCATGCGGTCCGCCATGAATGTCGAGGATCAGCGGGTACTTCTTGCCGACGTCGAAATCTGGCGGTTTCTGTATCCAGCCTTGAATGCGCTTGCCATCGAAACTGGTGTAGTTGATCTCCTCGGGCGCAGTGAGATTGAGTTGTGACCAGAGCTTCTGATTGAAATCCGTGATACGAGTCTGTTCCCCTTCATTCGAAACTGCAAAAAGATCGCCGATCATCACTGGCGACGAGATCAGCGCGACGATTGTGTTTGCCTCGGGGTTGATAGAAAAGTTGACGACTGCCTGATCGCCGCGCGTCACCTCAGTTACTGCACCAGTGTGCGCCTCTACCCGCACTATTGGCGTCCGCCCCTGCTTTTCAGCGCGGTCATAGAGATATTGGCCATCACGCGACCAGTAAAGAGGACGTCCGCCTCCACCGTGTGGCGCCACATTGTCGCCGAAAACGGAGCTGCCCATATCGAAGTCATAGCTGGAGGTTAAATTTTGTGGTTTCGCATCGCGGGCCACATCCATGACCCAAAGATCGGGTTCCGAATACGAGCGAACCGGCTGAGCGACCGCGCCGTGGAACGCGAACTTCTGCCCGTCGGGGCTAAGAGCGAGGTCGCCGACATTCATGGGAACGGTCGCGAGCTTCTCACTGTTCCCACCTGCCGCAGGTACGGAGTAAATGTCTGTACTGGGAAGCTCATAATAAGGTTCGTCAATCCGCTGAGTCAGAAAATAGATGCGGCCGCCGTCGCGGCTCCAGACGAGTTCTCCTTCATCGTAGTTGCCAGTTGTAAGCTGTGCCGGCCTCGGCATGTCATCTGCAGCGCCTGGAATATCAAGCACCCAAATATGGGCGTGGCGCTTGAAATCGAGATAGCCTTCGTCGTTGTCGCGGTACACCGCACGGCTGATGACATGGACATCAGATTCGTGCTCGCTGTCCTTGCCGGAATCCTTCTTGCGTCTGGCTTTATCCATGTCTTCCGGTGTGGTAGTGCTAACGAAGGCGATTCGTTTCCCGTCAGGCGACCAGGTTGGGTCGGATGCGCCCTTGGGAAGATCGGTAATCACCCGAGCCTCCCCTCCACTGAGCGAAAGCATTGCCAGTTGCGGAGGTTTTGGCTTGCCGCTTTCGTCCTTATCACCCCTGCGAACGAACGCGAGAGATTTCCCGTCGGGGGACCATCGCGGCTGAGCATCGTGTTTGCCGTTCGTCATCCGGACCGGGGCTTCCTTGCCGCTGCTCGCAACAATCCAAATCGAGGTCTCGTACCCAGTGCGCTTGTCATCACAATTCACACGCGTAAAGGCGACTCGCGTACCGTCGGGTGAGACCTGGGGGTTCGCTACCCAGATAAAATCGAAAAGGTCTTTTTCAGTGATGAACCGTTTTTGGGACGGGGCAGACGGACTGGACTGCTGTGCTGTCAACGAGCCAATCAGAAAAGGGATGATCCAAACGGCAAACCTGACATTCATTTGCATCTGCATCCTCACCACCGCAAGCGCGGTGAATCGCGAGTCTGCCTGTTTGCGGGCCAGGCTGTCAACCCGCTGCTCGCAGTGCGACAGAGGCAGAATCCTCAAAGCACAGTACGACGCGGCTCAAGCTCAGCTCAAGCAGCAGAAGGCAAGTCTGGAAAAAATACAGGAAGAAATCCGGCGAAAGGGCTACGGAAAAGTGGTCTACGATCCCGACAGCCATAAGCTCGTTTGACGTTTATTCCTCTGCAGGTCATGCCGCGCCGCTAGCGGGCTTTCTCTGATTCATGTTCGAAGTTTGCGCGTCCGGCAGGCCCGGAGCCTTGCAAGGAACAGCGAAAGAAAATGTAGCTCCGGGACCGTCATTCGCTGTGGCCCACAGACGGCCATGATGGGCTTCAATGATGGAGCGGCTGATCGAGAGTCCGATTCCCATACCATCGCTTTTCGTTGTATAGAATGCCTCAAAAAGTTTGTCGGCAATTTGGGGTGCAAAACCGATTCCCGCGTCCTTCATGCTCAAGCGGACGCGGTTGCCCTCATCCCGTTCAGTTCGGATAAGTAGCACTCTCGGATGATCCTCAACGGTACTCATGGCGTCGCAGGCATTCCGCAGGAGGTTCAGGATGACTTGCTGAAGTTGGATTTTGTCGCCAGTGACAAGAGGGAGATCGTCTGCGAACTCATGGCGCAGAATCACACGATTTCGTTGGACATAACTCAGCGATAACGAAACGACCTCTCGAGTCGCCTCATTCAAATCCATTAGTTCAGGCTGCGGATCCTTCTTACTGAAGAGCGTGCGCAGTCGTGTGATCACATCCGAGGCGCGATTGCCATCGCGGATTGTGCGCCGTGCGGTTTCACGAGCGCCATCGATGTTAGGGGGATCCGCAGAGAGCATGCGCAGACATGTGCCGGCATTGGTGATGATCCCTGAAAGAGGCTGGTTGATTTCGTGGGCAATTGATGCGGTAAGAACTCCAAGACTGGTGGTTCTGGCAACCTTGGCAAGTTCCGAGCGGGCTTTGGCGAGAGCTTCTTCCGACAACCGGCGCGCCGTGATGTCCTGAACCACAGCGATGTACTCCAATTGGCCATCCCGGTCGCGGTTCGCATGACCGACTGCGTGCAGATATTTGATCGATTTATCTGGCATCAGCAACCGGTATTGCCATTCAAAATGGTCCCTCTCCTCTCGTGCGTGTTCGACCATAATCTCCAACAGGGTCCGGTCTTCCGGATGGACGCGAGTACGGATGAGTTCGGGCGTGATTGGCACGCCGACCTCCAATTCATAGATCCTATAGAGCTGCTCTGACCAAGTGATTTCGTTGCTGGCCACCTTCCAGGAATAACTTCCGGTTAAGCTGAGCCGTTGCCCTTCCGCGAGGAAAGCCGCGCTGCGCTGAGCCTCCCGGTAGAGCTCCTGCAGCCTCACAATCATGTCGTTGAAAACTTCGCCGAGGCTTGCGAGTTCATCATTGCCTTCCGCAGCAATCCGGTGGCTGAAATCTCCTTCGGCTAATGCTTTCGATCCGGCCATGAGTTTCCCAAGTGGCCGGGTGATGCTGCGCGTGACAATCAACCCAAGAAAAGCCGCAACCGCCAGCGTGAAGATAGCGGTCGAAGGTACGATGATGAGGATGCGCTGTTGTGTTCGCGCAGATTCCATTAACTGGGCAGCCAATTCTGTACTGACTTGCTGTTCCACCGCGCGGACCAGGGAAGAGACCTCAGCCTCCAAAGGTTTATTCTCGTTGGCCAGTCTCAAGCGAACAGCCTCCCAATCGGATGTCTCCGCTAATGCGATGACCCTTCGAAGTTGTGACGGAAGTGTGCTCTCGATTGCTTCTATGGTCGCAAGGATCGTCGGGTCTGAATGCAGGTCTGCCGGTAAACGTGAGAGGACGCTTCGAGTTTGATCGATATCGCTCTGAAGAACCTCACGTAGAGGCTGGGCCTCTCTCCTTAAACCCTCGATGTCTTGCGATCTTGCCAAATCATCTAGCCTTGCGGTGAATCTGAAGAAATCCGTCTGAAATTGTGATACCGCAATGAGCTCTTGACCGACGGCTGACAAGCGGTCGCTTCGAATATGTACCAGGTGAAACTGCCAAATCAAAAGCCCATATCCGGCCAGCATTAGCGTGACGATGATGAGGAAGCACAAACCCAGTCGAGGGCCGATGTTGAATCTGTCCAGGTGAATGGATTTTTGCTCGTCAGATCTCACTTTACGGGCGGTCCTTTCCGGAAGCCGGTTATCTGGATCAGTTGTGTCTCCAGATCCGCCGCCGCCGTTGACGCCGTTTTGTTTTTCGTCAACACAGAATGTACGGCTTCGATATATGCTTTCGTCACCTCCTCGTACTTGTCGCCGGCGGCTACGGAAGGACGGGGCACGACCACGCCACCGTTCTGGTTCAGTTCGCCAACTTGAGGATACGGGTTGAGGGCTACGGGTAATTCATAGAGGCTTGCTTCTTGGGGAACTTCGGACTGCGCACTCTGGCGCATCAGTTGTTGGTCTCTTCGCAGAAGAAAGCGCATCAGTTGCATCGCTTCATGCGGATGGCGCGAGCCTTGGGACAAAGCCAAGCCGTTACCTCCAAGTGAGCTTACTCGGCCGTCCGTACCGCCGGGCACGCTCGTGATTCCAAACTGCCGTACTTTATCGGGCACCGTGTGCGAGCCCGCCTGCGGGAAAGGCCAACCGCGTGTGATCAAGCTGTAATTGGACTCCCATCCATGAAGGAATGCGGCTCTGCCCGAGCCCCAGAGGTTCTGGGCGTCCCACTTCGAGTACGCCACAACACCGGGGGGTGAGATCGAGCCCACCCAACGCGTTGCGCGCTGCCATGCTTTTATCGTCTGCGGATTATCGACGCTGATTGTTTTGTCGTCCTCAATGATTCGCCCGCCGCCTTGAGAAACTTGCCACTCCAGACCGCGACAAGTCAGATCTTCGTCGATGGCGCCTTGCCAAACATACCCCCAAAAATCCTTCTCACCGCGGGCACGCTCACCCGCTTGAATGCGTGCGCTCATGGATTCAAGTTCATCCCATGTCGCAGGAGGCTCATCATAGCCATATTTTCGAAGAAGATCAGGACGGTAAAACAAAACACCCACATAGGCATGGTGCGGGATAGCTACGACCTTGTCACCGGCCGTGTAGCTTGAAAGAACTGCCGGGTTTTGGGAATGGAGCTCATCGGCAAAGTACGGTTTCAAATCCATCAAATACGCGCTCAGCATCGCGGACCAGATCACGTCAATGCTCACCAGGTCTGGTCCCGCAGCACCTTTTTCCAGTTGCTGACGCCACAAGGCGAGCTCATCCAGCGATCCATCCGGACGCGGAAGCCGTTTCACCCGAATTCCGGTTTCTTTTGTGAAGTCTTGCAGATCTTGCGCTAGCTCAGGCAGTCGATCCGGTGTGTCCCACTCGACATCGAGAAACGTCAGCGTGACAGGCTCAACCGGCTGCTTTGAACAACCCGGAGCCACGCATAACAGAAAGGCAACCAAGATCGCGACAACATTGCTGAGTTTAATCGGCGACACCGAAGTCCCGGAAACCTGATAACCATGCCGCTGCAGACGCCAAAAATCTCACGCCAGATCGCCCCACGGCGACCAAAAGACGACCATCCACTCTCATTATTCCGATTGGGCGGCCGATGGTGGGCAGGCCACTATTGGGAAGCATTTTACTCCGACCAAAGGCATCGTGCAGGGTGATACGGCTGGAACCGGACTTTCCTCAACAAGTTGGACTTCATCGCCTCTGGTTGAGCTGGCGCGAATGTGGGCTCGATGTGCTCTCGGCGGTGCCGGCCAGCTCTGCAAATTCATCTGTCTGTAACATGGCCAAAATTGTGCCGTGCATCGAAAGGGGGCGGGAGTAATCGTGAGCACAAAACTTACCAGGGAGTCTCCTCTTGCTCGATGTAGATGTTCCCTGGCGCAAGAGGAGCAATATGGCTGAAGTTCTCTCCTTCTCGGATCACTTTAAAGAAATGGATGAGGCCAAGGTGTCAAGGCTTCACTGGAAGATCATGTTCATTTCCGGCATGGGGTTTTTCACTGATGCCTACGATCTTTTCATCATTGGCGTGGTCATGACCATGCTGAAGCCCCTGTGGCATGTCGGAAAAGTGGAAGAGAGTCTGGTGGAATCCACCGCTTTGATTGCATCAGCCTTTGGCGCTCTGCTGTTCGGTCGTGTTGCCGACATGCTGGGACGCAAGCGAATTTACGGGGTTGAGGTACTGGTGCTTGCCGCTGGCGCGATTGCCTGCGCCTTTGCACCGAGCATTTGGTGGCTGATTGGACTGCGCTTCATTCTTGGTATTGGGATTGGTGGCGATTATCCGGTCTCGGCCACCATCATGAGCGAGTACGCAGGCAAGGCATCCCGGGGGATGATGGTTACTCTCGTCTTTGCGATGCAAGCCGCCGGTCTCATTGTGGGTCCCTTATTTGCGTCGGCTTTGCTGGTGGCGAAAGTTCCGCACGACATTGCATGGCGCATACTGGTCGCGTTTGGTGCAGTGCCCGCCCTTGCGGTCTACAGCGCTCGCAGGCATTTAAAAGAAACTCCACGGTTTTTGCATGCAGCCGGCCATGAGGAAGATGAAGCGGGGAAGTTGGTCAAGGCGAAACATTACGATGCGGGCAAACATTCCGTCTCGTTTTGGGACGGTTTCCACCGCCTGGTAAACAACAATCGCCTGCTCAGCCGCTTGATCGGTGCAAGCGCCGCCTGGTTTCTGATGGACTTTGCTTATTACGGCAACACGGTTTCTAGCCCCCTGGTCCTGCAGTCGCTTGGCAGACACGACACGTTGCTCCACAAAACCATGACTCAGCTCCTGATATTCGCTGTGTTCGCGGCGCCCGGCTATGCAGTAGCGGCGTTGACCATGGACAAACTCGGTCGTAAGACTATCCAGGTGTTCGGGTTCATTATGATGGCGGCTGCTTTTCTGGTAATGGCGCTGGTTCCGAATCTTGAGAAACGCGCATTGCCATTCGTGATTATTTACGGAATCAGCTTCTTCTTTACGGAGTTTGGTCCGAACGCGACGACGTTCGTCTACCCGTCAGAAATTTTCCCTGTACGCGTTCGCACCACCGGGCATGGAATCGCGGCAGCCTTGGGCAAACTCGGCGGCTTCGTCGGAGTCTTTGCATTCCCATTTTTAATGCGATGGCATGGCCTGCTGACGGCGGAATCCGCCGCGGCAATCGTGAGCGGCTTAGGGGCGCTTGTCACCGTTTTCTTGTTACCGGAAACCAAGGGTAAGAGCCTCGAGGAAATTGAATCGGAGCCGGAAACTCCGGTGGAGCGCGTCGCAGCGTAAATTCGTGGGCCTCGTCAGGCCGCGTCCTTTTTTGTCTGCTCGTACTTGTGAACGGGAT
>JAFAGX010000002.1 GCA_019237515.1 Acidobacteriaceae bacterium | reverse complement strand
CGCAATCGCCGCCTGGATGCAGGAGCGTTTCGCCCATCTTGGCCACAATCTTGCGAGCAGAATCGCGCAACGCATTCGCGAATTTGCCGGCGGCTTGAACACAATTCACGGCCCGATTTCATTCCTTCAACTGGCGGGCGTGTCCATTTTCATGTGGTGGCTGATTGCGCTCTCGTACAGAGAAGTAACTCATGCCTACGGCGCGATCATGCAGAGCATGAGCGTGAGTCAAGTCTTGCTACTGATGGGTTCCAGCATGGTCGGATCGATGCTGCAGTTGCCTGGCGTCGGCGGCGGCTCTCAATTAGCCACCATTGAGGCTCTCGACAAGGTTTTCGCAGTTCCGCGTGAGGTGGCGGTCAGTTGTGGAATTCTTCTTTGGCTTATCAGTTTCGTTGCCGTTGTCCCTGCCGGGTTGCTGTTAGCGCATCGTGAACGGTTGTCGTTGCGCAAGGTTGCCGAAGAGAGCGAGAAAGCCGAAGAACAGGTACCGATTGCAACCTCTTCCGTAGATTAAACACAAACGATACCCCCCGAGCCTCAAGCATCCCTCCTCTCAGCCCGCGCTTCCAAGGTTTCGAAAAGGGCGGCGTATGCAAGATTTCCCGGCCGATATCACGAAAGCGGTTGTCGCTCTGACGCTGACGTTTGTTGCGGGATTCGTCGACGTCGTCGGGTACTTAGCGATTTACCACATCTTTACCGCCCATGTTACCGGAACCACAGTTCATCTTGGCCGTGATCTCGCGTCCCGTCATTGGGCCGCTGCAGCGATGGCTGGAACCGTGGTGGCGGGTTTTTTGCTGGGATCAATCGTTGGCCGGGTAATCATCGAGGCAGGCGCCCGACGGCACTTTCGTCGCGTCGCATCCATAAATCTTGCTGCCGAAACTGCCTTGCTGATTTCCTTTGTGCCTCTTTCGAGTATTCTGACCCGCCTCAGCATGCCAGGAAAAGAATGCACCATGCTCGTCCTTCTCGCCTTCGCCATGGGATTGCAGACCGCGACCTTGACGCGGATCGGCGCGCTGACAATTCACACTACCTTCGTCACCGGCATGATCAACAAACTGGCTCAATTGCTTTCTCACGTCCTGTTTTACAGTTTCGACCTCTTGCGTGCAGCGAAAGCACAAGATAAGGCACACTACCGACGCCATCAACATGCCACCGCGTGGCAGGCATCCTTCCTCTTCTCCATCTGGCTGCTTTACCTTGGCGGTGCGGTCCTGGGATCTCTGATCTATTTTCAAATCCGTGTGCGCAGCATGTATGTGCCGGCGTTCCTGCTCCTTCTTACGATCATCGCGGATCAATTCAAACCCTTATCACTACAGGAGGAACGCGACGTAGCGGAACGTTAGGCAGCCAATCGCTGGTATCTTAAATTTGTAACCACAAAGACCGCGAGGTTCACAAAACCTCTCTTTCGTGACCTCAATGGTGCCATTAGGAGATTGTTGCTCGCTGACCCGTGGGCCGGCGCAATTCGCGCGCTGCGTTACAATGCATTAATCCATCTGTCAACACCATGAAATGTCCTTTTTGCGGCTTCGCTAATGACAAAGTTGTGGACTCGCGCGAGAGCAAGGAAGCGGAATCGATTCGCCGCCGTCGCGAGTGCTTGAAATGTGGCAAACGATTCACCACTTACGAACGTATCGATGAAATTCCGTATATGGTTGTGAAAAAGGATGGCCGCCGCGAGAAATTCGATCGTCAGAAGGTGCTGAATGGCCTGCTGCGGGCTTGCGAGAAGCGGCCCGTTCCAATCAGCAAACTGGAACAGATCGTGAATGAAGCTGAAAGTTTTGTTATCGAATCACCTGAGCGTGAGCGCCGAACCAGCGAATTGGGCGAACTCATCATGAACCGGTTGAGGCGTTACGATAAGGTCGCCTACGTGCGCTTCGCCTCGGTTTATCTGGACTTCAAGGATGTGCAGGAGTTTTTGACCGAATTGAAGGACCTTATCAAGGCCAAGGATGGGGCCGAGGTCCGAACCAAGAGTATCGCGAAAACGCAATAGCAATTGCATTTTTTCCCATGTCTCACAAGGTCACTCTTATTCCCGGAGACGGTATTGGACCCGAGGTCACGCAAGCGGCTGTGCGTATCCTCGAAGCAACAGGTCTGAAATTCGACTGGGAGAGCTACGCGGCCGGGGCAGACGCGTACGATAAGTATCATGAATACATCCCGAAGGACCTGATTGACTCGATTGAGCGGACCCATCTTGCTCTGAAGGGGCCAATCACGACTCCAATTGGCGGAGGCTTTTCCAGCATAAATGTGCAATTGCGAAAGCGCTTTGAACTTTATGCCAATTTTCGACCAATTCGCAATCTGCCTCACATCCCAACTCGCTATCCCGATGTCGATCTGATCATTGTGCGCGAAAATACAGAGGGACTTTACTCAGGCATTGAGCACGAAGTTGTGCCAGGTGTGGTTGAGAGCCTGAAGATCATGACCGAAAAGGCGTGCCTTCGCATCTCCCGGTTTGCCTTCAACCATGCGCGCAAGAACAATCGAAAGAAAATCCACGCCATCCACAAAGCCAACATCATGAAGCTTTCCGATGGTTTGTTCCTGCGTTGCGCGAGAGAAGTGGCCAAAGAATTTCCTGAAATCACTTACGCCGAGCACATCGTGGACAACACCTGCATGCAGTTGGTCATGAATCCTTATCAATATGACATGCTGCTGATGGAAAACTTGTATGGTGACATCATCTCCGATCTGTGCGCCGCATTCGTCGGCGGATTGGGCATGGTTCCTAGCGCCAATTTCGGCGAGCAGTGCGCGATTTTCGAAGCTGTCCATGGTTCTGCTCCGGACATTGCCGGCAAGGACATCGCAAATCCCACTGCCATCATCCGTTGTTCTCTCCTGATGTTGCGTCACCTGGGTGAATTTGATGGAGCCCTGAAAATTCGCAATGCCCTGGAAAAGGTCTATCGCACGCGGGAGAAGTTGACCCGTGATGTCGGTGGCAAAGCCAGTACGAGGGAATTTACCGACTCGATTATCGAAGCCATGCAGTCCGAACCCGCCTACGCCGCCCGCAATTAGCACGAAACTTTCGCTGGCCCACATTTCCGTCCCTGCCTTTAGACAGCAAACGCAGGAGCTTTCATTCAAGCAACTCTAATGACGCTTTGTTTTCGCGTTCCACCTGTTTCAGGGTGCAATCTTTGGGCGCTTTGTCGGGGCGCCAGCGGAGAAATCTGGTTCCATGCCGAAACCGGCCGCCGCTGAAGTGATCGAATTGAACCTCCGTCACAAGCTTCGGGTCGAGTGGTTCCCACTCCCCCGAGCGTTTCGTGCTCCAGCGGCTCGGGCCACCTGGCGCGTTACCAGTGAATCCGGGCGGCTTGATTAGTTTCTTGAGCCTCCGTGTCAGACCGGGACGCTCGTCGCTGTTTATCGCGGATGTGAATCCTACGTGATCGAGTTTCCCCTGATCGTTGTACAGGCCTAGCAGCAAAGATCCTACGAGCGGCTTTTTCTCGAGATATCGAAAGCCTCCGACCACGCAATCTGCAGTGCGTTGTTTTTTGATTTTCTGCATCCCGGTGCGTTTGCCGGATTGATAAGGCAGGTCTCGCCGCTTTGCGACGACACCGTCCAGACCAACACCCATCTGGAACCACTTCCGTGCCTGCGACAAGTCCGTCGTGACGGGTGACAATCGAATCCGCGAATTCCCTTTCGCGTATCGCTGAATAAATCTTTCGAGCCTCTCTCGCCTTTCTGTGAGGGGCAATTTGTCCAAGGATTTTCCGTTTTCATCCACGAGGAGGTCAAAAACTATAAACACGCACGGCGTCTCTCGGCTGAGCTTGGCGATCCGGCTAGCCGCGGGGTGAATGCGCATAAGCAGATGATCGAAAGATGAATTCCCGTCTACCGGAATCACGATCTCACCATCCAGCACAAACGATTGCGCCCGGAGCCCCGCAACGGACTCAACCAATTCCGGGAAATACCTGGTCAGCGGTTTGCCGGATTTCGACTGCAGGTCAATGCGCTCGTGATCCCGAAACACCAGACAGCGGAAACCGTCCCATTTGGGTTCGTATTGCCAATCGGGGCCCGACGGCAATTCTGCAGCAGGCTGCGCTTCCATGGGTGAATATTGCTTGCTCAGTGGTAGTGCCATATGAGACCGTGCGCCGGATAAGATGCATCTACTGCTTTGATCGTTCAGCGACACACAAGTATGTCAACACAACCGGACGTGATCGTAATCGGTGCTGGCGCAGCCGGCTTGGCAGCGAGCGCAAAGTTAGGTCAGGCTGGCTTAGCGGTTCTGATCCTTGAAGCGCGGGACCGCATTGGCGGCCGCATGTTCACCCAGCATGATCCCGCATGCGCCTATCCTATAGAGCTGGGAGCGGAATTCATTCATGGCCTGGCTCCCGAAATATGGCAGCCACTGCAGCAAGCAAATGTGAACATCGTCGAGGTCTCCGGGCAAAGCTGGTGTGTTGAGAACGATCGCATCTGCGCGTGCGATTTTTTCGACGAAGTAGACGAAATTCTCCAGAAGATGAACGATCACTCCCCGGATGAGTCCTTTCTCGATTTTCTCAATCGCTGTTGCCCTAAAGCCAGCGAAAGAGCGAAACAACGAGCACTGGCTTACATCGTAGGATTCAACGCAGCCGATCCCACTCTCGTCGGAGTTCACTGGCTGGTGCAGGGCATGCGCGCCGACGAAGTGATCGAAGGGGATCGTGCATTTCGAGCCAGTGGTGGCTACGCGCGACTGGTCGAGATTCTTCGGAGTCAGTTGCCTTCTTCGACATCGCTACAGACTGAAACGGTCGTGAATGGCATCCGATGGCGGCAGGGCGAAGCCGCGATCACAGCGTCATCAAACAATGGGCAAAATACCTTCAACTCACCACGAGTGCTCATCACGGTTCCCCTCGCTGTTTTAAAGGCTCGTCCAGAGGAACTCGGTGCCATTGAGTTCTCCCCGTCGCTGCCTTCCACCAAAATCGCGGCACTGAACAAGCTAGAAATGGGCAAGATCACCCGTATTGTTTTGCGTTTTCGCGAACGCTTCTGGGAAACCATCTCACCGCCCGATCAGCCAAAGAAAACCTTATCCGATATGAGCTTCCTGTTTTCACAAGACGAATGGTTTCCAACCTGGTGGACTACTATGCCGCACAAATCACCGCTTATCACCGGATGGGCACCCTTCCATTCCGCCGAGCGATTATCGAGTCACGACCAGGGCTTCGTTGTGGAGCGAAGTCTCAAAACACTCGGCAGGCTGCTAAGAGTCAGCATCCAAACCATTCAAGATCAATTCCAATCCGCCTATTGCCATGACTGGCAAAACGATCCGTTTTCACGCGGGGCCTATAGCTATGGGAAAGTTGGCAGTGGCGGTGCTCAGCAAAGATTGGCGGAGCCTATCGCGGGTACATTATTTTTCGCGGGCGAAGCGACGGATGTCACCGCACACAACGGGACGGTTCATGGCGCAATGGCTAGCGGATATCGCGCCGCGGCACAAGTGCTTGGGGAACTCTGACCATTAACTTGGCCCCCTCCCTTATGTCATTCCGAACTCGGCTTCAGCCGGTGAGGATCTTAGGTAGGCCAAACCTGCGCATGCCAAATAACGGGCGCCTGAGAATCCAAAGACCGCTAAAATTTTGTGTGATATTTCCCCAACACGGAAACTCCTCCGAGTTCATCTCGAGTAACGCTCATCGACCAACGCTTCGTGAGCTGGTAATCTCCCTGCACAATTTCCTGGTTCGGCTGCGCTACGTCCGTGGAGAAGGTGAAGAGAAAATTCTTGGTGACGCGCTGCTGCAATGCAATGCGTGCCGACGGATTGGCATTGTTTCCGCCCAGCAGCGGATCGATCTGCAGGCTGGAGATGCCCGCCAGCTTTTGAATGCCGCTGCTGACCCGGCTGGCTGCTTGCCCGGCAAGAAATGAGTCAGTGGTCGTGCCTTGAGCCGCCGCTTCTGCGGTTGTCTGGCCACGGTAGAGGAGGCTGATGATGTCAGCGGTTGGCAGTCCCGGATCGGAAACATAATTCGTCGTCAGCTTGTCCAGCGGGCCCATCAGGGTTAACGTCAGATTGTATTGCTCCACGATTGTGGTCACTTGCACATTCAGCACCGGCGTAGTCACATTTGGATTATCAAAAGTAACGATGCCGCGCTGCAGCTGATAGCGATTGTTCATAAAGAACAGCTCGCCGGAAGTCAGGTCCACTCGCCCCACAATCACGGGGTCAGACGCGGTGCCGATCACTTGCAAGTTCACCGCACCTTCTAAACTCAGCGCCGTGCTTCGCGCCGCTAGATTCGACGTCGACTGCACCGCAACCGCTAATTTGATGTTGTCTGCAAAACTCTGACCAGAGGGTGGCAACGAAGTACCATTGAATTGACTGGCGAAAGTTGTCAGGTCGAAATCTGGCGTGAAATTCAGGCTATCAACAAGCGCACGCCCACTCAACTGAGCAGCCTGCATGTTGCCGGTGAAAGCGAGATTCGTTTCGAAGATCGTGCGCACCCCCTGGGGATAGAGCAGACGAATCGACTTACCTTGCAACGCCACGTTGAAGGCAATGGCCGGACTAAACGCAACTGACCCACCCAACGCAATCTGCCCGCCTCCCATTTCGCCCTTCAGGTCATTGATCTGCAACTTCTGATTGTTTATCTCCAAAGTCCCATTCAGTTTCGAAACTCCCACCGGAGCAGAACTGGTGGACAATGCCGCGTCTTTGATTTGAATTTTTCCCTGGAGCGCCGGCTTGTGAATCGTGCCGCTTCCATGTACGTCCAGATCCAGCGAACCGGCGCTTTTGACATCCGAACTAAACATGTTGAGTAGCCGAAGATTCACATCTCCTTTGGCCTGCACATCCATGGGGGCACCCTGAACTGGCACACGCCCCTGCAGCCTCAAAGATGTCTCGGTGCCGCGGATCTCCGCCGGAGCAAGCGTTACCACTGCATTCACGTAGTCCGCGTGGATCGCCCCGGCGTTGGAGAATTGCACAGACTGATAACTTCCGTCCAAAGTCGGAATGGTGAGATGAGCTTCCACACGCGACGTATCTTTCAACGGCCCTTTCAAGGTTGCATGCAGTTCGGTCTCGCCATGAAAACCAGCAGGGACACTGGGAGCATAGACGGCCAGGAAAGGATCGAGCGGCACCTTTGTGGTATCAATACTCGCTTGCGTGTTGTAGTTGCCAGTCAGATCGACTGTCGCTTTCGCCTGCACGGATGCTTGCGTTACATCCGAACTCATCAGAAGGTCAGCGCGTTTGTTTTTCACATCGACTTGGGCCTTCATCCCAGTTATGGTGGTTTGGCGAACTTGCAAAGTCGGAATTTGAACAACAACGTTCAGTTGTGGATCCTCGATTGTGCCTGCTCCATCTGCAGAAGCCGTCAGCGTTCCCGTTAATGGCAAGTTCTTCGCCTGCACGGCTTGTAATTTTTGAAGCACGATACCCGGAGCGTTCAACTGCACTTTGTAGGCCTTGGTTTTTGGCGTGTACGAGACGTTTGCAGTAGCCGAACCAGCCGAAAGTGCCAGATTCATTTGCGAGTTGATGGTGTCGTTAGATCCCTCGAATTGGATGCCGAGATTTTGAATCGGCTGATCATATGCCGTTGCCTTTGACAACTGAATGGAGCCGTGGCCCGCTGGCTGCAATTCCGAGCCATGAAATACGATGTCAGCCGACAAATTTCCGGAAATCGGGTATTGCTGATTTGCCAGATGCTCCAGCTCGACAAGCGACATCCGCCGCGCCGAGACATTCGCTGTGACTGGGTCTGAAGCGACATATGACCAGCTCCTAAGTCCGGCTTGCGCATTGAATGTTAGATCTCCCTGTTGTGCGCTCACCAGCGAACCTTGCCGAACGCTCACTTGGGATGGGCTCACGCTGAACTGCAAATGTGCACTCCTCCACTCGCTGCCCTGCACTCGTAAATTTTGAGCATCGAGCTGCCCTGAAAGCTGGGGCTTCAACATCGGCCCTTGCACCACAGCGTTCAACCTTGCTGAACCTGAAACAACATAAGTTTCCGACGCCTGCTTCGCGTTCAAGGCGGAAGCCAGCAGCGAGAGCTGATGCAGGTCTCCTGCAACCGCCTGAACTTTCAGGTTAGAGTGTGCGCTAAGCTCTCCATCCACGGTCACCGTCGTTGATGGCATTCGCAGGGTTGTTTGATGTAACGCGATTACATTGCGGGGACCGTCATACGATAAGTGGACAGTTCCATCTACGGGGACTGCCGATTTCGTCGCTGCGGATCTGTTCCAGACGGCCGCGCGAATCGCCAAATCGGAGAGAGCGTGCACGTTCTTCACGCTGCCGGCCCAGGAAGCATTCAC
>JAFAGX010000531.1 GCA_019237515.1 Acidobacteriaceae bacterium | reverse complement strand
TCGTCGTCGCGCACTTCCACTACATTATGGTCGGCGGAACGGTGATGGCGTTTCTGGGCGCATTTCACTATTGGTGGCCGAAAATCAGCGGCAAACTGTATCCCGAGGGCCTCGGCAAGATCGCCGCACTTACGGTATTCCTTGGATTTAATCTGACCTTCTTCCCGCAATTTGTGCTTGGCTACCTCGGCATGCCACGCCGCTATGCCGCGTATCCCGAGGAGTTTCAGATGCTGCACATCATCTCCACGGCAGGCGCCACAATTCTGGGGGCCGGCTACATCTTGCCGCTGATCTATCTCGTCTGGTCATGGAAGTACGGCAAGCCGGCGCCTGCGAACCCCTGGCGCGCGACCGGTCTGGAATGGATGACGTCGTCTCCGCCTCCGAAGCACAACTTCAAAGAGACACCGGTCGTGAATTGGCGCCCTTACGATTACGAAGCTTTAAAAGATGAATTGGGCCTGGTCACGCGGGAGGAGGTCGAGAATGTCTGAACCGACTCCGTCTGGGTCGGCTCTTCTCCAACTGCGCGAGCAGTTCGCCACTCCTAACCAGCAGCGTGAAACGGCGAGCATCGGAATGTGGGTGTTCCTCATTACGGAAGTTATGCTCTTCGGCGGACTGTTCATGGCATACACCGTGTACCGCCTCAGCAATCCGCAAGCGTTCGATGAAGGCAGCAAGGAAATGGAAATCATCCTGGGTGCTGTGAACACGGCGGTGCTGATCTGCAGCAGTTTCACAATGGTGCTTGCGGTTCACAGCGCTGAGACGGGAAACAGGCGCCTTCTGGCTACTTTCTTGATCGCCACGATGGTCATCGGAGCCATGTTTCTGGGTATCAAGTTCACCGAGTACTACTTGCACTACCAGGATCATAAGATTCCTGGCTTTTGGTTCGAATACCACGGGCACGAGAACTTCGCGAAAGTGCAGATGTTTTTCGTGTTCTACTTCATCATGACCGGGCTGCACGCCTTACACATGACCATTGGTATCGGGATGCTCCTGGTTCTGCTGTATCGCACGGCGCTTGGTAGTTTCAGCGCCGCGTACCACACGACCATCGATCTCGGCGGACTTTACTGGCACTTCATCGATATCGTGTGGGTGTTTCTCTATGCAATTTTTTATATTCCCGGGTTGCACCTCAGATGACTGGGCCAAAAGTTTCCGTCCGCAGATACACGCTTGTGTTCGGTGTGCTCTTGTTGCTGGCGTTAAGCACAACTCTTATCGGCATGCTCAATCTGGGACCGTTCAATATGGTGGTTGCCATCACCATCGCGGCCGCCAAAGCGGCTCTGATTGCCGCCTTCTTCATGCAAGCGCTCTACGAAAGCAAGATCGTCCGTATCGTCATCACGGGGGGAATTGTCTGGTTTCTGATCATGGAAACGCTCACGCTCGGCGACTACATGAGTCGCGGATGGCTGGCGTTTCCGGGGAAGTAGCGTGCTCACACCGCTCGTTCCAGCATGCATTATCTCGGTATTCTGGTGCTCGCTGTCCACCTCCTCTGGATTGTTTGGGTCGTTTTCGGCGCAGTCATAACTCGACACCGTCCATTTCTCGCGGTTTTTCATGTTCTTTCGTTGTTGTGGGGAATCGCCGTCGAATTGCTGCCTGTCGATTGCCCGCTGACAGTGACCGAGCAGTTGATTGAAGAGCATGCAGGAAACGGGCGTTATCGCGGCTCATTTATCGGGCACTATCTAGAGCGCCTCGTTTACCCGGATATACCGGTACCCGTACTGGTGAGTGCGGGTGTCGTGGTTTGCGTTTTGAATCTCAGCGTTTACGTTTGGCGCTACCAACAATGGCGTAGCCGAACCGCGCAGACAAAGTAGTATGGTCGGAATGGCACGCGCGC
Organism: Acidobacteriaceae bacterium; assembly: GCA_019237515.1. The sequence continues at coordinate 4,792 of JAFAGX010000531.1, read as the reverse complement.
ATGCATGGGGACGAGCCAGCATGCAAGCAGTGTTGTTTGAAACCAGCTGCTCTGGAAACCTTTCCAGCCGCGTACGCCATGAGGTCTACTGCGGCTCTATATCCCGCTCCTGCATGTCGACCAACTTGGCGCCGTTCCCAACCTCACTGGCGATCCCACTGATGGTTAGCGTTGGCAATGATTGCACGTGTTCAAGTTAGGCAACCTAGCCCTACTTTGAAAGAACTTCAGTGCTGACGCGAAATGTATGCACTTGTAATACATCGCGCCCAGCGTCGAGCGGCAACGAAACATGAAGCTGCAGTATTGAGATACATCAAACTACTTAGCTTGCATTTGAGTACCGTCTACTATTCCCCACGCGAGATAGAACGAACTACATTCTTTGGTCAATTGAATAATCGTGCGGCTCCTGAGCTAGATGGATGTGTGGCCAAATTGTCGGACAACTTTAGTCCCGCGAATCCGAACGGATCAAAGGACAATCTGTTGTTCGTCGATAATGTGCGCTTCTGCTCGATGGTCGGCATTGTCGCAGTTCATACACTGTTTCGGTGGTATGTCCCCGAAGGGACTAGCGGTTTCGAGCTGCAGGCACTGCTGCTGCAAGCCACCAAATTCGGCACGGTCGGGTTCTACCTGATATCTGGCTTTCTACTCGGCGGCCGTTTAGAGCAGCGTTCGCCCTGTGAATACCTATTGCGTCGCATCAAGAGTGTGGCGGTGCCATGGGCTGTGTGGGCATCGCTCGCAGTAGGGGTGGCCGTCGCGGAGTCGATAGTGCACCGTAATTTCCCAATGCATTTTGGGCCAGCCATTGCATCGGTTGGCATAAGCACGTACCGGCTGATTTTTTTCTCGCCGTTCTGGTTTGTTCCTAACTTCCTGTTGTCGCTCTCTTTTCTGCTAATGTTTCGCCGATATCTGGATGACCTGCGGCTCGCTGCAGTTTTGCTAGCCTGCACACTTTTTTACAGTGTGAACATATACGGGCATTGGATTGCGAGCGAGCACACAACGGCGATCTTCGGGTTTACGTTTTATCAATGGCTCGGTGTTTGGGGGGCGCGGAATTCAAAGCTAGTGTTTACATTTGTTGAGCGTATTCAAATGCGCTTGCTTGTGGGTATCATCTTTCTGACCGGAAGCCTTGCCCTTGCCGAAACACATCTTCTGCTCCATTTCACGGGCGATCCCTATAATTCTCTCCGTTTGAGCAATCAATTGTTTTCCGTTGCAGTCGTAATAGCGCTTATGCGGCTCCGTCGGCCCACTTGGCCGCACTTTGTCGACGTGCGCTCCAGCACTTTCGGGTTATATCTTCTGCACTACATCTGTCTTGGACCAGTTGGGCTTGCGATGAGATTCGTTCAGCAGCACCTCATGCGTGAATCGCTCGCCGAGTCCCTTGCGCACCCGGCGCTCGCTCTCGCTTTGTGGCTCGCAATGTTCTTTGAGGTTTATATCCTGTGCAGCGTGGCTATCAACATCTTTTTGAAGAGTCGGAAGCTGAGCTGGATCATCGGTCAACGGCGGGTAGATGCACCTACAACGGTTTCGGTGGGTGCGTCATCTCTGCCAGAAGACTCTGCTGAGCGACAACACCGTTCCAATGACTTGGTCTTGAATCCCTCCTGATTCGCCGACCAACATGTGAGGCAACTGGATCACGCGAACCGTACAAGCGAGCAACGTGGGGCGCCGAATGTTTCAACGAGCGATGACTGCCTTACGTTGACGCGAAATCTGTGGTTCGACAAACTCTAAGTTTTTAAACCTCACCTACGACCCGCCACTAGCAGCGGGTCGTAGATGAGGTTGTACTAAGTGCCCCACGCCCGAGGTGGGAGTAGGCCCAACTTGCACCGCATCGACCAGCTTCTGCACGCCCGGTGCAATCTGAATCAGCATGTCTGCTTTCTGACTGCTCGCATCCTTCACTGCCTGCGAGGTCTGCGCCTTCCAAGCGGCATCGCGCGCATTTGTCGAAGAGACGCCAGTATCGAGCGTCTGCAAGGCCTGTAAACCCGCGTCACACAATCGTTCCACAGCGTCTGCTGCGGGCAGATTTTCGGTAAGCACCGAATTGGTCGCAAACATTAGCCGGACGGTCCGAGCGTCCTCCGCCCAGCGGGTTAGATGTTCGCGGAGTTCCTCGCTGTTGCGCTGTTCGGCGGGTTTGGCAAGATATGCATCGACCGCATCACGAAATTCGCGTGCAGCTTGACTTTCTGGTGCAATCGAATCAACGAGCCGGTTGAGTGGTGTCGTGGTCTGATACTTTCCTGCGTGTCTACCATAACCCTTGACTGGCTCCAGAATGGAAGAGAAGCGGTCCAGGGGACCGTGATCCATGCTCCCGGCCAGGCGCTGCCGCATTGATGCGAGGCCAGAGCGTTGAGTTAGTCCCAGCCATTCGAGCCAGTAATTCGTCGGCACCAGACGCGCGTACATCGAGTTCACATCAGTGACCGATTGCGGCGACCAGAACCGTTCCGCGATGGCGGCTAAACGCGGCCATAGCCTGGAATCCAAATTCTCGGCATCGCAGAGTTCCTCCCACATCGCGGCCTCGCCGCCAAGTACGTTCTTCGCCTCTTCGGATGTTAGCGATTCCGGAATTGGTTTGTTCTGTCGCTGAAGCTGCGCCTTGCGTTCCTCTGGTAACACCAGAGGATCGATGGCGTAATGATACTCAGCTGGACGCATCAGGTCGAGGTAATACCCGGCCGAAAGTATGCCTTTGTAGCCTTCGCGCGCAGCCTGCCAAAGTGATTCCTGACCGCGCCAGGACTGAATCAAGATCGTCTTAGGCAAATTCGGTTGGAGTATCTCGTCCCAACCTTCCATGCGCTTGCCATGCTTAGTGACAATCTTTAGAAGCCGTTGGTTGAAGTACACCTGCAGCTCTTTGGCGTCAACGATGTGGTGCTTCTTCATGAACGCCTGAATCCGCGGATTCTCATTCCACTGCCTGGGCGCGACCTCATCGCCGCCGATGTGGAAGTATTCGTCAGGAAACAGCTTGACCATCTCGCCGACGAAGTTGTCCAGGAATTTGTAGGTGGACTCTTTCGTCGGGTCCATGATGTCGGCCAGGATGCCGAATCCCGGTGCGATCTGGAACTGTCCTGATGTGCGAGCCGCGAGCATGGGATACGCAGGCATCCAACTTGTAGCGTGGCCGGGCATGTCGAATTCGGGCACGACGCGGACGCCCCGGTCACGCGCGTATTGAACGACATCGCGGATTTCAGCTTGCGTGTAGTATTGCTCGTTGGAGCCGTATTGCTGCAAGCGTGGGTATCGCTTGCTTTCGACACGGAAGCCTTGGTCGTCTGATAAGTGCCAGTGAAGGACGTTGAGCTTGACCGCTGCGAGACCATCGATCTCCCGCTTTACCTCATCCGCCGGGATGAAATGGCGTGAGACATCGAGCGACAAACCACGCCAAGGGAAGCGCGGTTGGTCCTGAATTCTGACATTTGCGATAGAGAAACCTGGTGCGCTCGGCTGACCGCCCTCAGACTTGTTCTGCTGGACCGCTTGCAGGAATGTTTCGATTCCACGAAGGGCGCCAAGGGGATAAGTGGCGGAGATGCGGACACGCCCATCGGCCGCTTCGAGGGAGTAGCTTTCATCATCGCCAAGCCGCTGCGGTGGTTTGTGGTCGCGCTCTTCCACGATAACGGTCAAAGTCGCGGCTTCGCTGGCCGGCAAGAGGTGGGGCCGAATGAATTGACCCGTTTGTTTCGCAAGCCGCGACCAGATCCGGTCGACGGCGATTGCGACCCGCGGATCCTTGGCTCCTGCGCCGGAGACGCCCACTGAGAAATCGTTGGTGATAGCGATGCTGCCCGGCTGAACTGAGATGTTGGCGGGCCAAGGCATCAGTGGCGGGGTATTGGATCCGGGGGCGTCCGCCGCCAGCACGGCGGAAATACAAAGCAAACCCAAAACAGCGAACTGGCTACCGATAACCAGCGGCCTGTAACTCGAATAGCTCCGCGTATTTGCCGCCCAGTTGGACGAGCTGTCTATGCGAGCCCTGCTCGACGATCTTTCCATGTTCGAGAACAATAATACGATCCGCCATTCGCACCGTTGAAAAACGGTGCGAAATGAGGACCGCCATCTTGTCAGCGGTCAGGTCGACGAACCGCTGGTAAACCTCGAACTCAGCACGTGCATCGAGACTTGCGGTGGGTTCGTCAAGAATGAGGATCTGGGCGTCTCGCATATAAGCCCGGGCTAGCGCGACTTTTTGCCACTGTCCCGTTGACAGATCGACGCCGCCTTCGAACCGGCGCCCCAGCATCTGCTGATAGTTTTTGGGCAGCTTGGCGACGACTCCGGCCGCAAGGCTCTTCTCAGCGGAACGTGTGACGCGCTCTCTGTCCTGGAGTTCGTCGATCCGGCCAAACCCAATGTTTTCAGCGGCTAACATGTCATATCGCATGTAGTCCTGGAAGATCACCCCGATCTCATGGCGGAGGCTGTTCACCTGGTAATCCCGAAGATCGACGCCGTCGAGCAGGATGATGCCTTCGGGCGGGTCATAGAGCCGGGCAAGGAGTTTAGCCAACGTCGTTTTTCCAGCTCCGTTCTCGCCGACAAGGGCAATCCGCTCCTCGGGGTAGAACCGGAAGCTGACGTCACGAAGGACAGGAACATCGGATCCGGGGTACGCGAAGGAGACATTTCGAAATTCGAACCCATTTCGGATGGGACGCGGGGCGGGAATCGCATTGGGCTTTGAAACGATGGTTGGGTTTGTTTGGAAAAAGTCGAA
>JAFAGX010000486.1 GCA_019237515.1 Acidobacteriaceae bacterium | reverse complement strand
GGGTACATCCACGCTCAGGACCTCTCCGGGCGACTCATCCTGAAAGATGGCTCCTACCAGCTCGCAACTAAGTGGGAGGTGAAGGGCGACCGTGTCCGGTATCTGAGCTCGGAACGCAATGAATGGGAAGAGGTGCCTAATTCTCTGGTGGACTGGGCAGCAACCGAGAAATATGAAAAGGATCGTGCCGCGGGGGTGCCTAGCCCAGAAGCTATCGAACTAGATAAAGAAGTAGCCGCCGAGCGCGCGGCGGAGGAAGCCCGAAGTCCACTCGTCGCTCCCGGCCTCCACTTGCCGGAGGATGGCTCTATCGTGTTGCTGGACACTTACCAGAGTCAGCCGGAGTTGGTGGAGTTGCAGCAGAACGGTGGAGAATTGAACCGCAACCGCAAGGCCAACGTCTTGCATGCGGCAATTAATCCGATTGCTAGCAGTAAACAGACCATCGAGTTAGACGGCCCGCACGCCCCCGTGCAGGCACATACAAATGTGCCCTCGATTTATGTCAACCTTGAGCAAGGGCAGGACGGCGGTGCCAATGGGGGATTTTCGGAGCAGCCCCAGCAACCGCGACAACCCCAACCGCCCCAGCAACCGTGGGACAGATTTCATATTGTCCGAGCGAAGACCAAGAACGGAAAGCGAATCGTCGGTAATATCAAGATCAGTATGATTGGAAAAGTCAGCCAGGAGCAGAGCCTGGTTCCAACGACGTCTCAGCAATTAACCGGGGGCTGGGTAAAAATCACGCCCAATGCGGCGCTCGAACCCGGAGAGTATGCAGTTGTGGAATTGTTAGGCAAAGAAGGTATGAACACGTTTGTCTGGGATTTCGGAGTGAATCCTTCCGCTGGCGCAAATTCTGCTGCCTTGAAACCCGAATCTTCGGCTTCAGGCAAAACGAAGTAAGGTCGCGCCATTTCTGCCACTAGGCAGTTTTGCTGGACGCCAGGGCAGCCGCTTCTTCCTGAATTCTCTCCCAGGCGCGACGCACGTGACGCGCCTCAGTATTCGTCTGCCCCACGCAGAATCGAAGTGTCACGCGATCGTTCAATTTTGTGTGGGTCAGATACAAATCTCCGCTGCGATTCAGCCGATCCATAAGCGTCTGATTGGCAGTATCTCCGGCCTTGTGGCGAAAACAGACCAGATTGAGCGGAACAGGAGCCGCCAGTTCAAAGCGACTATCGGCCTTCACCCGAGAGGCGAATTCCTGCGCCAATTGAATGTGTTGTCGGACGTGGTGCTGCAAGCCCTCGACCCCATAATGGCGGATGACAAACCACAACTTCAGCGAGCGGAAACGCCGTCCCAGCGGAATCTGCCAGTCACGGTAATCGAAAACCGCCCCCGACTCGGTTGCTTTGTTCTTCAAATACTCCGGTTGGATGCTGAGCGTCTTGATCAAAGCTGCGCGATCGGCCACCCAGAAGCAGTCGCAATCGAAATTGGTGAACATCCATTTGTGGGGATTGAAGCAATAGCTGTCCGCAAATTCCAGCCCTTTGTGAATGTGGCGAAACTCGGGACAGAGTGCGGCCGTGCCAGACATAGCCGCGTCCACGTGCAACCAGAGATTGTTTTCTTTGCAACTTTTCCCGATCTCAGGTATGGGATCAATAGCGTTCGACGAAGTTGTTCCGACCGTCGCCGAAACAAAACAAGGCATCAGGCCCGCCTTTCGATCCTTATCAATTTGTGCCGCGAGCGCGTCAGGGCGCATCGCAAATTTTTCGTCGACCTCAATCAGCCGCAGATTATCTCGACCAATCCCGGCGATTTGCACATCCTTTTCTACGGAAGAATGCGCCTGAGTTGAGGTGTATGCGACCAGTTTTCCATCGCAGCCACGCCGATTGCTGGCAAAAACTGTTGCCCTCTCGCGTGCTGCGAGCAACGCACAAAGCGAAGCGCTGGAAGCTGTGTCCTGAATCACGCCGCCTCCAGAGTTCGTCGACAGAAATTTCTCTGGTAGCCCGAGCATCTCCACCAGCCAATCAAGCACATGCGTTTCCAGTTCCGTGCACGCCGGGCTGGTTGCCCACAGCATTCCCTGGATTCCTAATCCAGACGAAAGCAAGTCACCCAGAATCGCTGGTCCGGAGGCATTACAGGGAAAAAACGCGTAGAAATTTGGCGATTGCCAATGCGTGATACCGGGGATAATCAGCGCCTCGACATCTTGAAGAATTTGTGTGAAGGGTTCTCCGTGAGAGGGCGGGGGCGCAGCCAACGAGTTGCGGATTTGCCCTGGTTCGGCGCGCGAAAGCACCGGATACGATTCGATTCTGGAGTAGTAGTCCGCGATCCAGTCCACAACGGCATGCCCGTTCCGACGGAACTCCTCGGGATTCATGTGAAACGAATTTTGTTCCGGCACTCCGCCTCCATGTTCGCTCTAAAACATAAACGCCATTTTACGCGGATCGTTTCTACAGCGCTGCGCATCTATGCGACTGGGCTGCACACTGATCAGTCCCCGGACGCTCGGCTTCAATCACTATGAACCAAAATCTGGAATACACCATTGCGCTTCTCAGCCGCACACCGGCTGCACTGAATGCTCTTTTGCGCGATTTACCCGAAGCGTGGACATCCAGCAACGAAGGCGAGAAGACCTGGAGTCCTTATGACGTTATCGGCCATTTAATCCATGGGGAACACACGGATTGGATGCCTCGCGTGAAGATGATCCTGGAACACGGGGAAACTCAAAGCTTTGTCCCCTTTGATCGGTGGGCACAAGAGCGAGAGAGCCAAGGGAAGTCGTTACCTAACCTGTTGGATGAGTTCGCACATGCACGTGAAAAAAATTTGGACGAGTTGCGGTCACTAAATCTGCAGGGAACCGACTTCGCTCGGCGCGGAAGACATCCTGCGCTGGGGCCTGTGACCCTCTCCGAGTTATTGGCGGCTTGGGTGGGTCATGATTTAACGCACCTGCACCAGATTTCAAGAACGATGGCACATCAATATCGGGATGCCGTCGGTCCCTGGAGCAAATTTCTCGGCGTAATGCAGTGCGCCGGGCATAGCTCTTAATCACCAACTTAGCTGACCATAAAACACGCGTGTGTCATAGACCAGGGACACGCGTCCATTCGCCTGGTGCGCTTCGAACATTCGCAGCAGTTCTGCGAGCATGGGTGCGTAATTTGGATGCCCAGCCTGAGGCGTATACGAGGATGACACCAGGCGTCCTTTCAGCGAAGGATGGTCAAGCTCCTGGCTCGTCGCAAAAATCTGTTCTTTGAATGTTGATGGCGCGAAGAACTCGGTTATCTCCGCCGTCGTCCGCTCATGCCGCACTTCGCGGTAATCAGTGCCATATGTCAGGAGTAACTGCTCGTACTCGCGCAGGAAGGGAGTTCCATCAGTTTTTCGTTCGTTCCACACCAGCACGGTCCAGCCTCCTGGTTTGAGGATTCGAACGAATTCTCCCCGAGCCTTCCGCCGATCGAACCAATGCGCCGCCTGTGCGGCGGTGACGAAATCCATACTTTGCGGCGGCAGCGTTGTAGCCTCTGCAGTTCCGGCCACGCTCGTGAACTTCGACAATCCCGCCAGAAAAGCTTCTCCAGCCGTCCGCATTTCTGGATTCGGTTCAACCGCGAAAACCCGGTTGCCATTTTCCAAGAGCATTCGCGTAAAAATTCCCGTGCCGGAAGCAATATCGGCCACTATGTGTTCTCGCTTCAGACCACATTCGGTTTGCAGGAGCGAAATTACTTCGGGCGGATATCCCGGACGGTAACGAACATAGTCGTTCACCCGAGACGAAAATCGCTTGGTGGCATCGCTTACGGTCATCAGAACAGTGTATCGGTGCGGTTCGAGACCTGCCATTAGCCAGACGCTTTGCGCTAACATGAAGGCCAGCTTGTGCCGTTCTGGATCTGGCATGAAGATCGCCACGTTTCTTCTTTTCACTACTCTTCTGTTCGCCGGAGCTACAAACGACCGTGGCCAATCACCTGACGGTTGCGCCGGGCCACACGGCAAAATCTTTGGCTTCAGGGATTCGGCCGCTGAGTGCGAACTTGAACGTCAGTTTCTAGCTGTGCCTGATCCAAAGCTTGCAGAGAAACATTTGAGGATTCTGACTCAAGCGCCTCACATCGCGGGCTCCCCCGAAGACAAAGCGACTGCCGACTACGTAGCGGAACAATTCCGCTCCGCCGGCCTTGACACTGAAGAAGTCGAATATCGAGTCTGGATGAATTATCCCTCGGAAATCAGTGTAGACATCACTGCGCCCGCCGGCGTTCACATGCATGGTCCTGCGCGCGAGCACGTGGATGGCGACGCATCCGGCGATGACCCACGGGTTGTGATGCCATACAGCGGTATGTCTCCCTCGGGCGACGCAGAAGCTGAAGTGGTCTATGCGAATTACGGCTCGCCGCAAGATTTCGAAAAGCTCAAACAACTCAAAGTCGATGTGAAGGGCAAAATCGTAGTAGCCCGATATGGCGAGAACTTCCGGGGAGTCAAAGCGCTAGTGGCCCAGCAACACGGGGCCGCGGGCCTGATCATCTATTCCGACCCCGCGGATGACGGTTGGCGGCGCGGCGACATGTATCCCAAAGGTCCATGGCGCCCAGACACGGCAGTGCAGCGCGGCTCCATCGGTTATATGTTCGAGTTCCCTGGAGACCCGACTACGCCAGGCGTCGCATCCCTAGCTTCTCTGCCAGATGAAAAACGTATTCCGCCGAATCAGTCCGCCCAACTACCCACGATTCCGACCACTCCGCTTTCCTATGGCGACGCATGGCCGATCCTTGAACACCTGGGCGGCCCCACCTCGCCGCGCGATTGGCAGGGGGCGCTGCCATTCACTTACCACACAGGTCCCGGCCCCGTGAAACTGAAAATTCATCTCAAGCAGAATTATCAGTTTCGAACCATATGGGACGTGATCGGCCGGGTTTCTGGCACACAATTTCCAGATGAGTGGGTGGTCGCAGGCAATCATCGCGACGCCTGGGTTTATGGCGCGGTTGATCCCAACAGCGGCACAGCGGCGATGCTGGAAGCGGTGCACGGGATCGGTGTGTTGTTGAAGTCCGGCTGGAAACCGAAACGTACGATCGTCATCGGCAGCTGGGATGCCGAGGAAGAAGGCCTGATCGGCTCGACGGAATGGGGCGAACAACACGAATCTGAGCTAAACACAGCAGACGCCTATTTCAATATGGATGTTGCGGTGTCCGGCCCAAAGTTTGGTGCGTCGTCGGTGCCCAGCCTCAAGCGTTTTTTACGCGAGATCACCAAAGCCGTTCCCAGCCCGAAGGGTGGTACAGTCTACAACCAGTGGCAAGCCGAGAACCGGCCCGGGGGCAGTTCCAACCAAGAGCCTACGGATGCGGTCGCGGACGTTCGGCGGGTTCCGGCCGCGCAAATCAAGTCTGATGTGCTCGTGGGCGATCTGGGAAGCGGTTCTGATTACACTGTTTTCCTGCAGCATCTCGGCGTCCCTTCAACCGACATCAGTTCCACCGGATCCTACGGTGTTTATCATTCGACTTTTGACGATTTCACCTGGTTCAAGAGATTCGGCGATCCGGATTTTCTCTATGAGCAGCAAATGGCCCGCATCTTCGGACTCCAGATTCTCCGCATGGTGGAGGTTGATGTTCTTCCCCTCGACTATCACGAATATGGTCAAGAAGTGGAGTCGTATATCGATCTGGCGAAGAAAAAGGCTGAGCTCCAGTTCGGTGCTCGTGCGCTAAGTTTTGGCGAGGTTACGCACGCGGCAAATCGTCTTGTCCAGGTTGGGTCCAAAATCCTGCAACACCAACTGCATCCTCCTTCTGATCCGCTCGCATTGAATGAGACCTTGGCCCGCGCGGAACGCGCTCTCCTGATACCTGAGGGCCTGCCGGAGAGGCCGTGGTTTCATCATTCCATTTACGCTCCCGGGAGATACACGGGATACGCAGCGGTAGTAATTCCAGGCGTAAACGAGGCAATCGATCAGCACGATCTCAGCCGCACCCAACAGCAGCTGTCTACTCTCGCAGCCGCCCTGAACCGCAGCGCCAAGGTCCTGAGTAACTGGCATTAAGGATTTTGCTGTAAGTACTTTTTCTCTCAGGGTGGGCTTCCAAATCTTGATTCATTGATACTGCAGACGCGTCGAGGTCTCAAATCGACGCATCTAAAATCCTTGCGCTGCACGGATCCAGCAGAACCAAGCGCTTACATTTCGGCAAGATTCAATGTCATTAGTCCGCATTATCGGTGAACAGCAAGCGGCAGAGGGACTAGCACAGCAACTTCGTGCGCGCGATTTTGAAACTGAAATCATTGCCGCAGGAACACCATCTTCGTCTGCCGCCCATCTGGAGATCGCCCTCGAGGAATGTTCCCTTGAAGAAGTGCTAGACAAAGCCATGGCAATCCTTGCACAAGAACGAGATGCTTGCCTGGTCGTCGCTCCCGATATCATCCTGCCGGCCGCACGCACCAAGGAAGAGAATCGTTCAGCTACTGCTGCCGACATCGAAGTTCCGCCGAACGTGAAAGTCGCGGAAGGTGACTCAGATCTTGCTAGCGTCGGCGGGCTGGTTCCCCCGTGTTCCGAGCAGGAGCCCGGAGACATACACGTAACGTCTATTTTCGATTTATTCGACAATGCTGAGGTTGGCCCGCCTCTGCCACAACAGGAGAACAAGCATGCTGTCGAACACTGTCAGTTGCAAGATGCAACACTGCTGAACCAGGCTCCAACGCAAACTGATTCCGATTCACTCACACAAAGGCAGAATGACAGACAGGCAACGAGCGTCGATTCTCAAGTCGCGCGGGAGTCGATTGCCGACACCGGTTCCGACTGGCCAATTTGGCAACTAGCGAATGAACAGGCCCCTTCTTCAAACGTTTCCCTGCAAACACAAATCCCTGAACGAAACGCAACCTACAAAGCACTTTTTAGCAGCGCTCGCCAGTTCATGAACAGAGCCAGCAATGCGATCAATTTTAACGATCGACGCTTTGTGAGAATCGCCACAGTCACAGCGGCGTTGGCTGCCGTTGCGCTCCTATTTACGTCGACCTTCCACCGCTTCTCGCCGTTGCCAGCGCACCTGTTAAACGGATCGAGTTTGTCATCGCAACCTGTGCCGTTTCACAATGTGGAAGCCGGTACCACCGCTGCAGATGGATCCAGTCCCGCCCCGCATCCATCGCTTTCGGCATCAGCCAAAGTGCAGGCGCCGCAGGTATCTGCAAATTCAGCCAAGGTGCCGAAAACATCGAGTGCCGCCGCAAGAGTTACATCTGAAGACGCTGGCCTCATCGCGAAGAATACTGTTGTTCGATATGGCGTCCGCTCCGAGACACGCCATATTTTCGGCGAACCGCGACAAGCCGGCGTGAAATACTACAGCGATCTCAGTCCCACTCGATAAGTCCGCTATGTCCAAGAGTGCTTCATGGCCTTCGCGAATTTCTGGGCAGGAAGTGTATTCAGCACATCTTCTTTCGTGAGCCAGGCTCGGCGGGCCTGTAGTACACCGTAGCGAATCTTCGCCAGATGTGAAGTGTGATGGGAATCGGTGTTAATCACGATCTTGACACCGTATTGCTTAGCTAATCGCAAATGACGATCACACAAGTCCAGCCGATCGGGATAGGCATTTAGTTCCATCGCCACTCTGTGTTGTGCTGCTGCTCTTAAAACTGCATCAATGTCGAATTGGTATGCGTCCCGCCGCAGCAAAATTCTCCCGGTAGGATGGCCGATGAACGAAGTGTTCGGATTTTCAATCGCCTTAAGCAAGCGGGTGGTCATTTCAGCGGGGCTTTGGTTGAAATGAGAGTGAACGCTGGCGATGACTAGATCCATTTGCTCCAGCACCGAATCCGACAAGTCCAACGATCCGTCCGCAAGAATATCGACTTCCACCCCCGCAAAGATTGTAATCCCGTCAGACTTTTCGCTAACTGCTCGAATCCGCCTGATGTGCTCCACAGCTCGCGCATCATCCAAGCCATTCGCGAAGGCAAGGTTCTTGGAGTGATCCGTGATCGCAATGTACTTGTATCCTCGCTCCTGCGCCGCCTCTGCCATTTCTTCAATTGTGTTCCGGCCATCAGTTTCAACCGTATGCATGTGCACATCGCCCTGTAAATCGGATTGCGAAATGATCGCAGGCAACGAGTGCTTCTCGGCGGCATCGATTTCTCCGCAATTTTCCCGCAACTCCGGAGCAATGTAGTCAAGCTTCAGTTTCGCGTAGATCTCTTCTTCGGTTTTGCCGGCGACTGCCTTCTGATCATCGACTCGCGCCAAGCTGTATTCGCTCAACGTGTACCCCATCTTGAGCGCGCGTTGCCGGAGCGCGACATTGTGTGCCTTGCTGCCGGTGAAATACTGCATGGCCGCACCAAATGATTCGGGCGCGAGAAAACGCACGTCCACCTGCATACCGCCGCGGAGGCGGAAGCTTACTTTGTTGTCTCCGCGGGCAATGATCTCCATCAATCCCGGCAACTTAATGATGTGATCAATTAGTTTCTGGCGCGCTTCGTCTTCACAGCAAGCTTTTCCAGTTACCAGGATGTCGAGATCCCCCACAGTTTCGCGGCCTCTCCGCAACGAACCAGCAGGCGTGACCTTTTCCACCCCGGGATATCCTTGCAGGTGCTCCACGATCTTTGCGGCTTGGGCTTCTGCGGAGTCGAGCAGAAACCGTCCGGCAATCCGCCGATAGTCCTCGATCGCTTTGAGCAGCTTGGTTTCCTGCTTCTCACCCATGCGGGGAAGTGTACGGATTTTCCCCTCCCGTGCGAGTTTTTCCACGCCTTCCAAATCGCAGATCTGATACGCACTCCATATCAGCGCAATCGTCTTTGGCCCAAGCCCCTGAACTTTTAGCAGATCCAGCATCGACGGCCGGTACTTCTTGAGCATCTCGGCGTGCAGCGACAGTCGTCCTTCCTTGAACATTTCCTGGAGGTTCTGCAGCATGCCTTTGCCGATGCCGGGAATCTCTAGAATCTTTTTTGGTTCGCCAATCAGATCTGAAATCTGTTGCGGAAGCGCCTCAATGGACTGGGCGGCGTTGCGATAGGAGCGGATGCGAAATGAGTCTTGCCCGTCAATTTCGAGCAGATCTGCCGTTTCGTACAAAATACCGGCGATGGCCTTGTTGTCCATCTCTTTGAGGAACTGATTTTATTGTATGCAGATTAGTAGGACGCTACCGGATGGAGCGGCAGACCGGAAAAGGAAAGCACGTGCGGAAATTAAAGTGTTGTTTTAAGAATCCTTTGTAACATTTGCAGCCTGAGGCCCTTTAGGGCCTTGAGCAATTTCGAATTCCACCTGATCGCCTTCCTGCAAGCTCTTGTACCCTTCTGCCGTTATCGCGCTATAGTGGACGAATACGTCGGCGCCACCTTCCCGTCCGATGAAACCATAGCCCTTGGCATTGTTGAACCATTTCACAGTACCTTTCATCCGTTCCACGTATGCCCCCTCGGGCACGGCGTTCTGCTCCGAGTCGTGCCTTTCTTTCAGGTCATTCTGCGTCTAGCGATTTGGACTGTCAAGGGAAGTGACTATCAAAAACGCTGTATTTCGCCAGTTAACGACACTTATGACTAAGCCATAACACTCCCGCAATGGTCTTGGCATCTTTTATGCCGCCCTTCGAAACCCACTCGACTGCTGTGCGAAGCGGGACGAATTTCAATTCGATAACTTCGTCATCCTCGGGCTGTGCTGTCCCGGGTCGTAAATCTCGTGCCAAATAGATCGACATGGTTTCCGCCAGGAACCCGGGGCTGGCATAAAAGTGGAGAATGCGCTTCCAGGTTTTCGCGGAGTATCCAGTCTCTTCCAGAAGTTCCCGTTTGGCAGCGACCAGTTCGCTTTCGCCTTCGTCGATCCGGCCGGCACAGAGTTCCCACAGGAATTGTCCCGCGGCATGCCGATATTGCCGCAGGAGGAGCACACGTGGTTCACGTCCAGTGTCATCGACTGCCATCACTACCACCGATCCAGCGTGACGCACGATATCACGCCGAACTTCCACGCCCGAGGGTTCGCGCACCTTGTCCGTGGTGATCCAGAAGACGGGTCCTCGGTAGACTTCGCGCGATGACAACAGCTTTGCTCGTTCGGCTCGTTTTGGCATGAGAACAATATACGGGAAGCGATTCGAGCCACGAAGACGAAGAATTTTGCTGACCACAGAACCGCCCTGATATGCTGCCCGCAATGCCAACCAAACCGCAAATCGCGATTGTGGGGCCGGGCAGGCTGGGTACCGCACTCGCAAGACATCTCGATCGAGCCGGCTACAAGATCACCGAGGTTGTTCATCATGGGTCCGTGCCAAAACGAGCGGTCCGATTGCTAGCCCAAGCAGTTGGAGCAAAGGTTTCTCGAATAGCCGACGCGCGGCTGAACGCAAATGTGATCTGGTTTTGTGTGCCTGACCAGCAAATTGCCGCCGCCGCTCGCGATCTCGCAGGGAAGGTGGACTGGTCTTGCAAAATAGCATTCCATTCCAGCGGCGCTCTGACCAGCAACGAACTGAATGTCCTGCGACGAAACGGCACCTCCGCAGCCTCGGTGCATCCCCTCATGACCTTTGTGGCCGGCGCAGTCCCGGCTTTGCAAGGTGTACCCTTCGCGGTCGAAGGTGATTCCGGCGCGGTGCGAATCGCAACGAAAATCGTGCACGACCTTGGCGGAGAACCATTCAATATTGAACCCGCCCACAAGGTGGCTTATCACGCGTGGGGAGCGTTCACTTCCCCCCTGTTGATTGCCCTTCTGGTAACCGCTGAGCAAGTCGCTCGCTCCGCGGGACTATCCGCCGTCCAAGCGCGTAAAAAGATGCTCCCGATTCTGAGACAGACGATCGAGAATTACAGCCGGCTCGGACCGGCAGGCGCATTCAGCGGACCACTGGTGCGCGGCGACGCAGAAATCGTGCGGAAGCACCTGCAAGTCTTGAAGAGGATTCCAAAAGCGAGAAAGGCCTATATCAATTTGGCGAGCGCCGCATTAGATGGCTTGCCAGTGCAGAACAAAAGCAGGCTCAAGCGCCTCCTGCAGCTCCAAAGGGACTGACCAAATCAACAATCGGAACTCGACAATTGACAATTCCTAGCTCACCATCAACCTCTTGATCTCTCTTGCCCTGCCGGTTAATTCGTCGCAATTCACGACAACTGCGCAGAGCCGAACATCACCAGATGCCGCTTCGAACCGGTTCGGCATGTTCGTGCGAAATTTCTCCACAATCAGCTCTTTCTTTACGCCAATCACGCTGTCGTAGGGACCCGTCATGCCAACGTCCGTGATGTAGGCCGTCCCCCCGGGCAAAACTCGCTCATCGGCAGTGGGAACATGCGTGTGCGTCCCGACTACGAGCGTTGCCCGGCCATCTAAGTACCACCCCAACGCCATTTTTTCCGATGTTGCTTCGGCGTGAATATCGATCACAACGACTTTCGCGTTCACTTCCTTCAGGAGCTGATCGGCAACTCGAAAGGGATCATCGTTCGCGGCCATGAAAACACGACCCTGCAGATTAACTACCGCGTATGGCGTCTCGTTCTTCTTGCCCTGATACAGCCCCCAACCAGGCATTCCTGGCGGATAGTTCGCAGGGCGAAGCAGGCGACGCGCCGGACTGTGCGGATTGCCGTCGCCGGTCTCAAAGTAATCGATGATTTCCCGCTTGTCCCAAATGTGATTTCCCGAGGTCAGCACATCGATTCCCAGGTCGAAAAGCTCTTCGGTCAGCTGAGGCGTAATACCGAACCCAGCAGCGGAGTTTTCCCCATTCGCGATCACCAGATCGATCGAATGTTCCTTCACCAATCCGGACAGGCGCTCCTTCACGATGGTGCGTCCAGGCCGTCCGAAAATATCGCCGATGAAGAGAATTCGCATTGCCGAAACTAAACTTCGATCGTAGCATGTGCGATGGGATCGCCGCCCGCGGCTGCCCGGGAACCCGATGCATTTCGTGGGGCCGTGTGATTACGGGTCTCTGGCCCGACCGCCCGAGGCATCTTAGTTCTGCAATTCTGCTGTTTTCAGGAAATCGTAATTCCCGGCTGGATCAAGCGTAATGTTTTTTACTCGTTGCGAGTGCACCAGTACATTGTCCCAATACCACAGATTGATATAGGGAAGTTCCTGCGCCACAATCTGCTGGATTTCCCGATACAGTTCTTTTCGCGCGTTCTGGTCCATTTCAGTGCGTGCTTGATCAATCAGTAGATTCACTCGAGGATTGGAATAAAACGTGCGATTTGCCCCGTGCGGCGTGAATTTATCCGAATGAAATACGTACTCGAAAATATCCGGGTCTTCGTTGCCGCCAACCCAGCGCAATGAATGCACCTGGTATTCGCCTCGAGTCACGTCGGAGAAGAACGTGGCGAACTCGAAGGTGTGGATATCTAGCACAATTCCAACTTCGCGCAATTGCTGCTGCAGCACACTCGCCAGCAATCGCGTGCCTTCTTCCGTCGAGGTTTTCATCGTGAGGTGAAACCGGATGCCGTTAACCTCCGGGTATCCGGCCTGCTCCAAAAGCTGGCGAGCGAGATCAGGATTGTGCTCGTAATGCGGCACATCCCCGTCATAAGCCCAGCTTTCGGGAGGCAGCAAACTGAAAGCGGGGCGGGCCAAATCACGCAGCAAATAATGAATTAGTGGCTGTCGATCAATCGCGTACGCTATCGCTTTCCGCACCCGTTCGTCCTTCAAAACCGGATCCCTGAGATTCAGAGCGATGTAAGAGAGAATGGTGCCCGGGCCGCGCAGTACGACTAAGTTCGCTTGCCGTTCAAGTGCCAGCACGAGATCTGGCGTGACAGCGTTGATGGCAATATCCGCGCTGCCTTTCCGCAATTCCAGGGCACGGGTGGTGGTATCAGGCACAACCGCAAATCGGACCGTTTGCAAGCTAGGTTTTTCACCCCAGTAGCTGTCGTTTCTTTCAATAAGAACTTCTTTGTCCTGCTCCGCACTCACAAAGCGAAATGGACCCGAGCCGATCGGATGCTGGGTCATCTCGGCGCCGCTGCCGTAGGGTACGATACCCATCGCCCCATCAGAAAGGTTCCATAGCAAGGTTGCAAAAGGCTCTTTCATCTGAAACACCACTGTGTAAGGGTCCGGAGCCTCGATACGATCTAAAAAGCGATATGCAGCGGCCTTGGTGCTGCGAACTTTTCCACCAAGCAGCGAATCGAATGTCCATTTGACATCGCGAGACGTAAGCGGCTGCCCGTTGTGAAAATTGACTCCGTGCCGCAAATGAAAAATGTAAGTCCGCGGATTGGGGACTTCCCAGCGCTCAGCCAATTGCGGCTGTACGTTGAGATGTTGGTCGCGCGTGAGCAGGTCGTCGAATATGAGGCTGTCGATCCGCTCGGATTGAGCGTCGAGTCCGACCCGTGGATCAAGGTTCGTGGGGCTGCTCTCGATGATCATCGCCACAGTATTTGCACCCGGTCTTGATGAGCATGCGCATAAAAAATTAGAAGCTGCCAACAGGACGAGGAAGGAAGTAGTCGGGATTGACCGCGCAGCCGCACGGCGAAAACTATGCATACGAGATTTTCCCGAGAATTGCGGTATGCCTTGCTCCGGTTGCAGAGGGCATATTTGAGGGTAAACGATGCCAGGTCCGATAGGCCAAAATTGCGAATGCGACTGCCTCTTTCGCTTCTGACGGCAGTCCGAGTTCGTCGGAAGAGCAGACCTGCAGCCCCAACCCATGGAGTGCATTCGCAAGCATGGCCATCAGGGTAGGATTGCGCACGCCTCCTCCCGAAACGATCACCTCTCGATAGTTCTCGCGTTCGCGCAACACAAAACGGCTAATCGCCTCGGCAATCGACTTCGCGGTCAACGCTGTAGCGGTCGCGACAATATCAGCGGTGTTGGCCTTTCCACAACGCTTGATGAAGTCTGCGACAAACTCACGCCCGAATTCTTCGCGGCCCGCAGTTTTCGGGGGCTTGCGCTTAAAAAATGAATGACGCAACATGTTGCTGACGACTGGACCTAATACCGTCCCCGCAGATCCGATCTTCCCATCTTCATCACAGTTCTTTTTGAGTAAGCGATGCATGACCGCATCGATCACCATATTGCCTGGACCGGTGTCGAACGCAAGGACCTCTTCCGACGAAGCTCCGGCGGGTATCGCTGTGAGGTTGGCAATGCCCCCGATATTCTGCGCGATGCGACCCACACGGGGATCGCTATAGAGCAGGAAATCAGCAAAAGGGACTAAAGGCGCACCCTTTCCCGCAGCAGCCATATCTGCGGGACGGAAGTCGGAAACTACCGGAATGCCTAGCCGTGCCGCGATGACCGCGCCTTCACCGGTTTGCCACGTGACCGCTAGCTTGCGACCCAGAAAGGCTGTTGGCTCGCCCTGGTGATAGAGCGTCTGGCCATGACATCCGACCAGCTCAGCGTTTATCCGAAACCGTTTTTGCGTTGCCCGCACCGCTTCGGCATAAAGCTCACCGAGCAGAAAGTTGAGCCGAGCCAATTCCGCCACGCTGACGGCGGTCGAGTTCATAGACGAAAGAATGAAGGCTCGAATCTTTTGCGAATATGGATAAGCCGAATGTCCCAGCAGCTTCAAAA
>JAFAGX010000482.1 GCA_019237515.1 Acidobacteriaceae bacterium | reverse complement strand
ATTATGTCTTTCATGGTGTTGCCCTCCTCGTGGGATGGAGCGAAAGAATAGCACGAGGTATCTGCAGACGAGCTGCGGCAGTGGGAAATTAACAGGCGCTTGCGCCTACCTTCCCCAGAACCGAGGTTTGAGTGATATAGAGATTTTGCGCCAACTGAAAGCGAGGCAGTGAGCAATCTCAACGGTCAAGGCTTTGCCAATC
Source organism: Acidobacteriaceae bacterium (assembly GCA_019237515.1). The sequence goes on along the minus strand of JAFAGX010000482.1, from coordinate 2,882 downwards.
AGAAAAAATCTCGGCCCCGAACTGCGAAAGCATTTGTCTCCCTTCAACGCCGGGATCTCCATAAACTTCAAAACGATCGACCTTCGAAACCTCAACCATCTTCGGCACAAGCTGCTGCACTACCGGTCCCTTGAAGTGGACTATCAGTGCGTCGGCATTGGCATAGGTTTCTATTAGGCGGCAGCGCTTGCGATCCGCGCTGAAGTGCCAGTCGTAGGCGAGAGCGCCGGGCTCTTTGCGTGTTCCTTCAGTCATCGTGCGGGCAATCTCCTCGAAGGCGGCAAGCTTGCCGTCGTTAACCGTCAAGGCGACATTGAGGCGCACCGTCTGCTTCATGTTTCTGAAATCCTCCGCATCGGGATTGTAAGATTCTATCCACCCGGCAGCAACAGCACTCGGCTGCCGATGAGTGATATAGAGATTTTGCGCCAATAGTCGTATCTTGAACTCTGTTAGGAGACAGGTTAAAAGTTTTTTCGGATTTCGTAACAAAAAATGAAACAGCTTAGCTAAACAGCAAAATGCGAGTATCGTCTCTCCCCAAACTTAGCAGTGCTATCTCGGGGGCGGAATCGGATCTTCGGAGGAGAAAATGAGGGGATACGACATGTTAAGTGCCCCGAGGACAATCCTCCTATCCGCACAGGGGGAGGCAGCAGATGCGCATACGATGGTTGTTATTCATAGGGATTACGATTGCCGGACCAGTGATTTTAACTGTGTGTTCAAGTAGCTGCACCCGAGGTGCATCACACCTTTCCGCTTTAGACGTTGACCCGGGGACGACGCCGAACGCTACGCCCGGGCCGAGGTCAAATGCAAACCCCAGGCCAAAGCCGACTCCTCGGCACGTTGTCGTCATTTTCCAAGAGAACCGTACACCCGACAATCTCTTTCAGGGGCTTCCGAATGCAGACATTGCCACCGAGGGCCTCAATTCGCATGGCCAGAGAATCCCTCTAACCCCCATGTCCCTGGTTTCGAATTACGACCTAGGGCACTCGCATGTAGATTTCGTGCGGATGTTCGACGGCGGAAAAATGGACGGGGCGGACAAAATAGAAGTGTCGTGTGCTATTGGCTCAACGAACTGCCCTCCACCAAACGCGCAGTTCGTGTACGTACCAGCCTCCGAGGCACAGCCCTACCTTCAACTTGCGCAACAGTACACCTTTGCAGATCGGATGTTCCAGACGAATCAAGGCCCGAGTTTCCCGGCGCATCAATACATCATCGCGGGCACGTCCGCCCCGACCTCGACAAGCGATTTGTTTGCGGCGGAAAATCCGTTGGGAGGTCCCAATCCCTTCGGTGATAGCGGGTGTACCGCTCCCGTAGATGAATTTGTCGCGATGATCGACCCTTCCGGGAACGATTCCTTGACCCAGTATCCATGCTTCGACCATCCCACACTAGTGGATCTGCTGGACGCAAAGAACCTCGGCTGGCGATATTACACGCCTTCAGCCGGCACCATCTGGACCGGGCCAAACGCAATACAGCATCTGCGTTTCGGGCCAGACTGGAATAGAAACGTTGTGCTGAAGTCGACGCAGGTTCTGACCGACATAACTGATGGGACACTTCCTGCGGTGAGCTGGGTAATCCCGAACGGGCAAGCATCCGACCACCCCCTACTGAGTGACGGTTCTGGACCTTCTTGGGTTGCATCCATCGTCAATGCCATCGGCAAGAGTGATTACTGGCGAGACACCACCATCTTCATCACATGGGATGACTGGGGAGGGTTTTACGATCACGTTGCCCCGCCGATCCACAATTCCTACGAGTATGGCTTTCGGGTACCTCTGATCGTGGTTTCACGCTACGCAAAGCGGGGGTATGTCTCGCACGCAACCTATAACTTTGGCAGTATTCTTCGGTTCATCGAGGAAAACTTTGAGTTGCCTTCCCTTGGGTATGCGGACGCCAGGTCCCACAGCCTGTCGGATTGTTTCGACTTCCTCCAGACCCCGCTGGTCTTTAGAGCGATTCCAGCTCCACTGCCTGCCCAACATTTCCTGGAGGACAAACGACAACCAACCGATCCTGACGATGACTAGCGTCGTTGTGTTCCGGAATGTTGCCGGAAACGCTGCAACAACAATAGCCGCAGTGTCAGGGCTATTGTTTTGAGTATCGGCCGACAACGTCTCCGGGGTAAGTTCTGCTAACAGGCGATAGCGCAAGCTTGCTCCCTTTCTTCGCTCGTACCGTGGGTTTTTGAGTGACGCTGCGATTTTTCGCCAACAATCAACACGATTAGACGTTTGATACTCTATTCTCTCGATAATCATGGGCATGTTCATTCGATACGTCGAGGAAGCGAGACGAGCTGTGGTGCGAGCAAAACATCAGGCTGATGGATTCGGATCGTTAGAAATCGAGCCTGAGCACATTTTGCTGGCGCTCTTAGATGACCCGGTGCTGGTCAGCCGAGCCATGAATGGAATATCTACGAGATCGATTATTGAAACAATCAACGCACGTCTTCCTCGACGTGAACCTAACTGCCAACCGCACGATCTGGACTTGAGCACGGCAGCCCGTGAGGCACTGTTGTTGGCCGAACGAGAAGCTGACAAGCTCGGTCATCGTGACATTCGAAATGGGCACTTGTTGCTGGGACTGATCGAATCCGCGCACGGACTCGCGGTTGAATTGATGACGAAGGAAGGAATCTCCGCCGATCAGCTTCGACGGCAATTACAATCACTCTCGTTCTGACTTCGACCCTAGCTATTGAAATCAGGCGTTAACGGTCATTGATCCCGATGCCAATTCTACCTTCACTACGTGCCTTCCGCGAGAAACACATGAAAGTCGGTCGCCAGTGGGTCGGCTCCCAACTGACGCATCATCAGCGAGACTTGACCGCGATG
>JAFAGX010000395.1 GCA_019237515.1 Acidobacteriaceae bacterium | reverse complement strand
GGCGGTTGCGTATTGCGCGTCAAAGGGCGGCGTGATTCTGCTGACGAAGGCCATGGCGATTGATCATGGGCCACAAGGCATTCGCGTGAACGCGATTTGCCCGGGAGATGTGGATACGCCTATGCTTCCTGAGGACGCGAAGATGCGCGGAATGAAGTGGCAGGCTTATCTGGCGGGTTGCGCGAATCGTCCGCTGGGACGGATTGGAACCGCGGAAGAGATTGCTCAGGCTTCGCTGTTCTTAGCTTCGGATGATTCGTCGTTCATGACCGGCGCAGCTCTGGTCGTGGATGGAGGAGGTGTCGCAGACTGATGAATTCTGTGAAATCGGCCGCGTCTGTTCCCAAGGAAAGGCACAGCCGCTCAAACGACCTCTTTGAGCGGGCGCAACTGTCATTGGTTGAAGGTGTGAATTCGCCGTCACGTGGAACGGCGGTGTACTCCGGTGGACCGATCATGCTGGAGCGCGGCAAGGGCTCGCACGTGTGGGACGCGGATGGAAATGAGTACACGGATTTCATGATGTCATTTGGGGCGCTGATCCACGGGCATGCGCACCCGAAGTTAGTTTCGGTAGTTGCTGAGGCGATGGCCGAAGGTTCCCATTTCGCGGCGGCGACATCGGCGGAAGTCGAAGCTGCGGAGCGCTTCCGGGGCATGGTTCCGTCGGCCGAAGTAGTTCGGTTCGCCAACACCGGGAGCGAGGCGACGATGCTCGCGTTGCGGTTGGCGCGGGCGCATACCGGACGCAGCAAGTTTCTGAAGTTCGAGGGTCATTATCATGGATGGTACGATCCGTTTCTACTCAATGCGCACAGCCATCGACCGGAAGAACTGGGCTCGAAAGAAAATCCCGAGCGCATTCCGGATTCGGAAGGAATTCCCGAAAGCACGTTCGCTGATGTAGTTCTCGCGTCCTGGAATGATGTTGCGGCTCTAGAAGGCGTGATGCGAGCGCATGGCGGCGAGCTTGCGGCTGTGATCACAGAACCGATCATGGCGAACATGGGGTGTATTCCTCCGCGGGAGGGGTATTTGCAGCGACTGCGCGAATTGACTCGGGAATATGGGGCGCTGCTAATTCTTGATGAGGTAGTGACTGGATTTCGCTACGCGCCTGGCGGGTGCCAGGAATATTACGGAATCCAGCCAGATCTCAGCACGTTTGGAAAAGCGCTCGGGGCAGGCTTTCCGGTGGGTGCTGTGGCTGGGCCGAGGGAAATTCTGGACCGCATGCGCTGGGGATCGAACATGGTCCTGCACTATGGAACCTTCAACGGCCACCGGCTGACGATGAAGGTGATTGCTGCAAATCTCGACATGTTGTCGGCAAAAGACACATACTCAAAGCTTCACGCGACGGGAGATGCGGCCGTTGCTGGTCTGCGAGATGTATTCCGGAGGCACAAGGTAAACGCCATCGTGCAAGGATTTGGGCCGATGTTCCAGATTTACTTCACTGATCGCGAAGCGATTCATGATTATCGCGACTACTGCTCGTATGTGAATACAGGGCGCTATTCTCGTTTTGTGCAGTTGTTGCATGAGCACGGGATCTACATGACGCCATCGAACGGGCTTCACTGGATCATTTCGACGGCGCACACAAAGGATGATGTCGAAAAGTTGGTGGAAGCCGCCGACCGGGCTTGCGCGGAATTGGGATGAAGACCACCGTCTTCGTTGGAGGCGGGCGTATTACCAGCGCGTTGTTGGCCGGATTGCAGGTGGCAAAATATCGGGGCAGGTTGCTGGTTTACGATCATCATGCGAAGAATCTTCAACAACTCAAAAACCGGTACGGAGTGGCCACCGAGAAGGACCTGCAGAGCGCGATTGCGCAAGCGCGAATGCTCGTCATTGCAGTGCGCCCGGACTCAATACGGAATCTTTTCAAAGACATCGGTGATATCAATCAGCGGCTGATTGTAATAAGCCTGGCCGCCGGAATCCCGCTCGCTCGATTCCGCAAAAACCTGGGGCGATCGGTACTGTGGGCACGAGCGATGCCGAGCCCGGCGTGTCGCAATCGTCGCGGACTGACTGCGTTGACCTTCGCGCGAAATTTTCCTGCCGCTGCGAAACGCGAAGTCAAGAATCTTTTCTCGGCGGTTGGGCCGGTTTTGGAAATTCCTGAGAGCCAGTTTGATGCGTTCACAGTAACGTATTCCTGCAGCCATGGCTACCACGCGCTTGCAACGTTAGCGGAAGCCGCGGAGCGGCTCGGACTGGACAGAAGAACCGCTGTCTACGCGGCTGCCCACGCGCTGGCTGACGGGATTAATACGTGGCGAGCGGGGAATGCGTCATTAAGAAGTCTGTTGCACGAGGCCGCCACTCCCGGCGGGATTGCGGCAACGGTGATCAGAGCCATGGACAGTACCGGCTACAAAAAAAGTGTTCAGAGGGGCTTGGCTGCGGGCTTCTCACGTGCTACAAGAAATAGCAAGCTGCTTTGATCTCGCCACCTTCGCTAAGCGGAAAATCCTAGACCTCAAAAGTGACCTGAGTAACCTAGCCGCTGTGTACCTTCGGGAGCTATGTTCGAAGGAGTTCCTGAGTTCCTGAAAGACAAAGGAGTTTCGTGTCACTAAGGCTTGCTGTTGTTGTCCTTCTGCTGATCTCAACCGGAATGGCTGAAAACCGTGCTGCGAAGCCGGTCGATTGCTCTCAACTGCTGACCTGGATGGTGGCGGGAATTCCCAACCAACGGTTGTCGCGCCTGGTCGCGGAACGCGGAATCCGTTTTCACGTCGGACAAAGCAGTGCCGAATTTTTCGCGAGCGCCGGGGCAGGAAGTGATCTGCTGAGCGAAATGCGTAAGCCGGGGGCATTCGCATCAGGTACGCAAAGCAGTGAGTGCCCAACGGAACTAGTGCAGGCGGCAGAACTCGTACATCAGCAGCACTATGACAGTGCTGAAGCAATTATGCGAAGGGCGCTGGCAGCGGATCCCGACAACGTCGACGTGCACATGGCTTTGGGCTATCTGCGTATGCAGCAGGATGATGTTGACGAAGCGTTCGACGACTATTCCGATGCCAAAGATTTAGATGCGACTTTTCCCGAAATTCATAACGGGTTGTCATACGTGTTCTATCGGTCGAACGACGGGGAAAACTCGATTGCGGAAGCCCGGACAGCTTTGAGTATTGATCCGCAAAATGCGGAAGCCTACAGATACCTTGGGCTCGGGCTTTATGCGGATGGGAACTTTGCCGCTGCACTGCATGCTTTTCAGGAATCGTTGACTCACGACTCCAAACGCGCAGAAACCTACTACGACTTAGGACTGGCGCAATCGGCCGATAAGAAACTGACGGCTGCGGCGCAATCGTACCGGAGCGCAATTCGTCTGAATCCTGAGTTGCTGGAAGCACGAACCAAGTTGGAGCTTGTTTTACGGGAACTGGCGCCAAAACGCGCAGCGATGGGTGAAGAAGCGAAATCGACGCCAGATCCCAAAGCTGTCCAGTAGTAAAGGGACGAAGCGTTTGGCCAGGCAATCCCCTAACGGGAATAAATTTTGGACGATGAACTACCGTGCTCTCGGCATGATCGGCAGTTGTCCATAGAATAAGTGCGGGTAGACCCGAACGGACGAGGTAACAGTATGGGTGCAGTTCCAAGCGTGAGAGATACAGGCGTGGTTGGGAGAGGAACAGCTGCTCCAGCCGTACGTGTGAAGACTGCTATCGACGAGGGTGCACGGAAAAAACCTGTCGGATATGGGCTTCCCTGTTCCAAGTGCCGAACCTATTATCCTGCCGACTTGACTGCCTGCCCGATCTGCAAGAGCAGCGAGCGAGTTTCTATCAGCGACATGAAGCTCTCTGCGCCACTTGCGCCTTCCGAGGAATTGCCCGACCCAGAAATGCTGGAGCAAGAGCGCGAAAAGTTCTTACGGGAATTTAAAGAACAGATGGCCACGCTTGAGGCGTCCGGTTCAGCCTTCCCGCGATGCATTAAAGAGGAGAACCACTCCGGGGAATTCGTTTCTGCGGCCATTTGCCAGTCCTGCTACGAACAACTGCAAGAGCGTGTGGATGTCTTTGAAGCCGCTCTGCAGATGACTGTAATGGAAGCCGCGCAGATTGTTTATGATGCCGTTTGGGCCGATCCGTCTGATCCCAATAAGACTTATGAGAATGCGGCTAACGCGCTGCTGACGGAGTTGCGAAAACGATCGGGAGCTCCGCAGACTTTCTCTTTGCTACAACCTGCCATGGTGGACTGAAGCGCTCCGAACGTTGGCAATTCCATCAATGCCAGCTTCACAGCAGATTCCTGGTCCTTTTTGCTCCTCGGAATGACAAGATTCAAATTCCTGCTTCTCCTTCGGAGCTAATGAGTCCTCAGCCGATTGCCTGCCATCATCATGAGAAGCAGAATGACGATTCTGCGAGGACGACCAATCTGAGTGTTAATGATCGGAAGGCAATGCGCCGCATCCCAGCAAATTTAGTTTGACCGCAAGAAGCGGATGGTGCAGTAAGGCCGCGAAGCTTAAATTTGGGTCACTATGACAACCAATGCGATACTCGGAATGGCGGAAGTTAGCGAGATGGCCAGCACCAGTAAAAGTCAGTGGTGGGAGGCGGTCCAGGCGCGCGATGCCAGCCAGGATGGCAGGTTTGTGTTCGCGGTGTCCTCGACTGGCGTCTATTGCCGGCCGTCGTGCCCATCCCGGCGGCCTCGGCGGGAGAATGTGTCGTTTTTCCTGCAGCCAGAACAGGCAGAGAAAGCGGGTTTCCGCGCTTGCTTACGTTGCCGGCCGAAGGCCATTCACGGGAATGGGCAACTACAGCTAGTCAGGGCGATCTGCCGCTACATCGAGCGACATCTGGATGAACCACTCACGCTTACCCAGTTAGGCAAGGAATTTCGGCAGAGTCCGTTTCATCTTCAGAGGACATTCAAGTCAGTGCTGGGAATCACGCCCAAGGCGTACGCAGACTCTTGCCGTATGAATCAGCTCAAGAACAATTTGCGTGCGGGGCATTCGGTCACGAGGGCCATGTATGACGCGGGCTATAGCTCCAGCAGCCGGCTCTATGAGCGGACCGCGTCGCAACTCGGTATGACTCCGGACAAGTACCGTCGCGGCGCGATCGCCGCCCACATCCGCTACACGTACGCGGACTCGCCGCTCGGGCGTATGTTGGTGGCTGCGACGGATAAGGGCATTTGCTCGATCCAGTTTGCCGATAATGACGAGGAACTCGAGCAGGGCCTGAAGCACGAGTTTCCATTCGCGATCCGCAAACGCGATGACGCTTTTATGCGCGAGTGGAAAGAAAGTCTTTTGGCGACATTACGCGGCCAAAAGATCAACGCAGCGCTGCCACTGGACATTCAGGCAACGGCGTTCCAACGGCGAGTGTGGTCGTATCTGCAATCCATACCGCTCGGCGAAACACGGTCGTATGCGGCGGTTGCCAAGGCGATCGGGAAACCCACGGCGTACCGCGCAGTAGCGCGGGCTTGCGCGACGAATCCGGTTGCCGTCGCAATTCCTTGCCACCGAGTTGTTTCCAGCAATGGAGATGGCGGCGGATATCGCTGGGGCGTGGGGCGGAAGGAAAAGCTGCTAGAGATGGAGCAGAAGTTCGCGAGGGTGTGAGATGCGAGGATCCGTTTGCCGCAGATCTGGAGCAGCTCAAAATGCATAGATCCTTCGCTTCGCTCAGGATGACAAGTAATCTTAATGCA
>JAFAGX010000309.1 GCA_019237515.1 Acidobacteriaceae bacterium | reverse complement strand
ATCGTATCGCAAACGTAATATAAGGTCAAGATAAGGTAGGCACCTGCTAAAGTATTGCAGCAACTGAACATTCTCGGTTGCCAGGAACCCGTCTTCAGCGCAGAGCGAGAGGCTGATTCACACCCATTGGGTCTGCTAAGGAGAGATTGAGCTTTGCTAAAGGGTTCACCCGTACGAGCGTCCATCTGCTAGGGTGAATTCCAGAGAGTCCGATGAAGCGAACTCACACTTTTTTCAAACAGGTCTCAGTGGAGTTTGTGAGGCAAGTTTGTCGCAAGGCAAGGCGCGCAAAACAGCTGTCAAACGCCCGGTTGCGTGTGAAAAGGACTTTCGCTGACCAGAGGCTGCAACGAAACGGGTTTAAGCCCAACCCGTGAGGTGGATAGCGTAGAGGAGGGTACAAGTGTCAGAAGGATTTTCGGAACGCTTGGAGTACCCGAAGTGGCAGACAGCGGTCCAAGAGGCTGTGCTTGAGTTCGAAATTGATTCTCTACAGCAGCGTATTGCGGCTGCGGAAGCGGCAATCGACGATCGTTTACAAGAGTTGTCGGTTTCTTCCGACAGTCATGCCGAGCGGCAAGCGATTCGAGATGCTCTCAACCTTCTCAGAGTCCTGAAGGAACGGCGTTCTCGCACGGCGTAGATTTGCGACAGACGGACGAACGGGTGAGCTTATTTCTTTAATGCTGCATTTTTAAAAGCCCCGCCGCAACTCGGGTCCTGATAGCACTTACGAAACCCAGGAACAACGACAGCCTGCTCCAAGCTTGGATCATTCAGATTCGCCAACGTCTCGCTTACGTGCTGGGCTTCGGTTCCATATCCAACTTTCTGATAGGCCTCGGCCAGCAGTTGCAGTGACAACGGATTGTGGATGTCCTCTTCCAGGTGTGACATTGCCTCGTTGTACTTGTGCTCGGCGAAAAAAGCTGCGCCGGCTGCGCCGTGATAGGCGTTGTCAATCACCTTGTCGTCCGAGTTTTGCGACATGGCCGCCAGGCGATTCAAGCTCGCCGATACCATCTTTTTGTTTCCGGATTTCACAGCCGATTCGACGCGGGCCCGGAGAACCTGCGCAGTTTCCTGCTGGATCGCGAATGGCATAGCATTCTGACCTTGGTGGAGCGCTGCTTCCGCTTTATCGAGAAGGCGGAGCGCGCGTTTGGCGTCCGGCTGGTAAATTGCCATTTGCCGGTATGTGTCGGCTTCCACCTGGCTCATGGCTCTGGCGTGGGCCTGGTCAGCAACAGCCTGGAATGCACGATCCGCGGAAGAATAATCGCCCTCGCGGACAAAAGTCGTTGCCTCTCTGGTTTGCCACTGCACCCGATGCAGCTCAGGCAATGCCGAGAACTTCTGAAATCCAAGTTGGTACTCCTTGCGGGCGCGGTTCTGGTCGCCCATCAGGGAATACGTGTCGGCTATCCCAAACTGAGATGAGTAAAACTGCGGATCAATGGCAAGTGCTGCATGGTAATGCTGAATGGCTTGATCGAAGTGACCGGCCATGCGCAGGATCTCCGCGTACGAATCCTGTGGATTGGGATCTTTGGGCAGGGCAGCCACGTATTTTTCCATTAGCGCGAATGCCCGGTCGAACTGGCGCATGTAAGCGTAGGTATACGCTGTGTTGTTCATCAAGCCGGGCGAATCGGTGATCCCCGAGCGTTCAAAGACTGCGACGCCGCGCTCGTATTGCATTTGTTGAGTGAGCCACCAGTTAGCGAGGAAAACCACCCAGCGGTCATGCGGGTACCGGCTCAGAACTTCATTCATGTCCGTAATGGCGGGAATGAGTTTATGGTCGGCGGCGTTCTGAAACCAGTCGATAACCAAACGCTCACCACTGCTGGCGTGAGCGCGCGTGGCGAAAGCTTTCTGCTGTTCACGAACTTGCTCGGCAGGATCCAGGCTGCACTGGGAAAGGAGCAGGTGACCAAACGCGAAGTTTGGATCCAGTTTTGTTGCCTTCCGCAGAACCACAATGGCGTCGGACTGTTGCACCTCATCCAGGTTGAGCCGCCAGGCTTCATCCAGGAGATGATGCACCTGCTTCGATTTTGTGGTGATCGGCAACGCGCCGCTCTGCGGCTTATCTGCGGACGTGGCGATTGCGGGAAGCAGCAAACCAATTGCGAGTAAACAAAGTTTGCGAATGTGTATGCGAACCATAATGCCTAATTTCCCCTTAAGAAGTAGCCCTGCTCGACCGGCAACTTGCCATCGACCTTGATCACACTAACGTCCTTGGTGAGCGAATACAGATCTACCAGTCCAATCGCGCCCCGAGTGGTAGCCACGAAACGAATCACCGCTTCATCGGAGTCCGCAATGGTCATGATGTCGCTATGTGCTCGCGCGAATGCCCGCGCCTGATCGCCAGTCATGTTGAAGAGCTTGCGAGCGGCTAACTCCATTTCAGCTGAGTTGGGATCGCGCAAAATAATCTTTACCGGCTTGCCGTCCGCCCAAGTACGGGTATGGCCAGAAAAGATTTTCACCAGTTCAGCACTGGTCAGATTCGTGCTCGTATTGTCATTGTCCGCAACGACGGCAAACTGCCGCGCGTAGGCACTCGTTGCGAGCGCGAAGATGCACACCAGGAGCAAAAGTTGACGGGCCTTCATGGAAAGGCAATTGTCGCTTGCAAGGCCGCTTGCTGTGCAGGTAACAAAAGTAACCAAAGAGCTTGGGATACCTAAGCGCCTACGCTTTTGGCACTTTCTGAACTGGATTCGTCAGGTAGGGTGTCAACTCCATTTACTTCTCGCGCTTGCGTCTCCGGCAATTCCAACGGTAATTTGCTATGCACCGAAAACAGTGTCGCCAATGAAAAGTACAAAACTGTCAGGCCGACTCCTGCAATAAAGCCTAGCGCACCGCCAATCCAGAACGATTTCATGTTCGCCCTCGCAAAAATGGTGGAGAGGCCGTGCTGCAGGGGCCGACGGAAGGATCCCAAACGTTGCCTGACATCCTACCGCATCGGTCAAGGACGCACGAAATGTGACATTGGGATCCGGCGTTTAGCGGCTGTACTGGTTCTTCTTCTTGTCGCTATGGCGCTGCAGCCCCAACTCGATCAAGCGCTCGATCAGTTTCGGGTATGGCAATCCAGAAGCTGCCCACAGCTTCGGATACATGCTGATGGCGGTGAACCCCGGCATGGTGTTGATTTCATTCAAATAGATTCTTCGGGTTTTCGCATCCATGAGGAAATCTACTCGAGCCAGGCCGGAGCAATCGACTGCCTTGAACGCCGCAACGGCAAGCTGCTGAACTTTCTTAACTTCCGATTTGGTTAGTTTGGCAGGGATGATAAGCTGCGAGCCCTCATCCAGGTACTTCGCATCATAATCGTAGAATTCTTTGCTGGGCACGATTTCACCCGCGATCGAGGCATCGGGATGATCGTTGCCGAGGACTGAGCATTCGATCTCTCTTGCCTTGTGCTTTTGTCCGCCTACGCCCTGTTCAATGACAATTTTTCGGTCGAATTTCGCAGCTTCGGCGATCGCCGGGCCAAGTTCCTGACGGTTGTGGGCCTTGGAGATTCCAACCGAAGAGCCGAGGTTTGCTGGTTTTGCGAAAACCGGGAACTTCAGCCGGCTCGCAACCAGCTTTTCGACTTTCCTTGTATCGGCTTCCCAGTCGCTCCGCAGAATTGTGACGTGCTTAACGATGGGCAGGCCGGCAGCGCGGAAGAGCGACTTCATGATGTCTTTGTCCATGCCGGCTGCGGAGCCCAGAACACCGGCACCGACATAGGGCATGTCTGCCAGCTCCAAAAGGCCCTGAATGGTGCCATCTTCGCCAAAGGTTCCATGAAGAACCGGGAAGATGACGTCGACGTTGATCGCGCGGTCAGAAGCGCGTCGAGCCAAGGCCTGGGATGATTCGGTTTGGAAAGCGGTCAGGGAAGCTCCTTGCTGATGCGGTTCGGGCGGAACAACAACAGCTTGCCCATTGGCGAGTACAGCAGCCCCAGGAGTCGTTTCCGGATCACCGGCGCGGAGATGACGTTCCGGATGATGCGAGTACTCGCCTTTCAGCAAACGCTCCGCATCAGCGGCTGTGACCCAATGGCCT
>JAFAGX010000308.1 GCA_019237515.1 Acidobacteriaceae bacterium | reverse complement strand
GCCTTCCGATCCGAGTTGGATCCGACATGGGCGGTTCGGCCGCTCGCTCTCGCGCAACATCAAGGCCGTGTGGCCCTCGTTCTTGAGGACAAGCAAGGCGAGCCGCTTGACCAACTGCTAGAAACACGACTCCTCAGCCAAACTTCTCGCCCTGGACGGTCCGTCGAAATGGCGATGGATCTCAGGTTCTTCCTGAGGCTCGCCGTTGGTCTTGCGGCCGCCCTTGGCGAAGTGCACCGACGGCGGATCATTCACAAGAACATCAAACCGGCCCACGTTCTTGTCAATGCTGCAACCAGCCAAGTATGGCTAACCGGCTTCGGAATCGCCTCACGACTTCCGCGTGCACGGCAAGAGCCTGAACCTCCCGAGGCTATCGCCGGCACGCTTGCCTACATGGCTCCCGAACAGACGGGACGCATAAACCGCTCGATCGACACTCGCAGCGACCTCTATGCGCTCGGCGTCACACTCTACGAGGTGCTGACGGGCTCTTTACCATTCACTGCGGCCGATCCGATGGAATGGGTGCACTGTCACATCGCCCGGCAGGCGATGCCGCCCAGCGAACGCGTGAAGGATGTCCCGAATCCGGTGTCAGAGATCATCATGAAGCTGCTCGCGAAAACGCCTGAGGAACGGTATCAGACCGCGGCCGGCCTGGAGCATGATCTTCGGCGCTGCCTGTCGCAATTCGAGGCCGAGGGACGCATCGACGACTTTGCGCTGCGTGAGCGCGATACGCCTGACCAACTGCTGATACCTGAAAAGCTGTACGGGCGCGCCAAAGAGATAGAGATCCTTCTAGCCGCCTTCGATCGCATTGTTCAGGGCGGCGCGACCGAACTGGTTCTGGTGTCTGGCTATTCCGGGATCGGCAAGTCTGCCGTCGTGAACGAATTGCACAAAGTATTGGTGCCGCCGCGCGGCCTTTTTGCGGCGGGCAAATTCGATCAGTACAAGCGCGACATTCCATATTCCACTTTGGCACAGGCCTTTCAAAGGCTGGTCCGTCCGCTCTTGGCGAAGAGCGACGTCGAACTCTCATACTGGCGCGCGGCGCTCTGTGAAGCCCTGGGGCCAAATGGGCGACTCATGGTGGACCTGGTCCCGGAGTTGAACCTCATCATCGGCGAGCAGGTGGCGGTCCCGGAGCTTCCGCCCCAGGACGCGCAACGACGTTTCCAATTGGTGTTCCGGCGTCTTCTGGCTGTGTTCGCTAGGCCCGAGCATCCGCTGGCCCTTTTCCTCGACGATCTGCAGTGGCTCGACGCAGCCACTCTCGATCTGCTCGAAAACCTGCTGACCCAAACAGATGTGCGGCACTTACTGCTGATCGGCGCCTACCGGGACAACGAAGTCACCTCGGCCCACCCGCTGACGCGTACTCTTGATCGAATCCGAAGCGCCGGAGCGCCGGTGAAGGAGATCGTCCTTGCACCCCTCGCCCACGAGCACGTGAGCCAATTCATTCAGGATTCACTCTACTCGGACGCCCAACGCGCGGCACCACTAGCGCAACTGGTACATCAGAAGACGGGTGGCAATCCATTCTTCTTGATTCAGTTTCTTTCCGCATTGGTCGAGGAAGGATTGGTCACCTTCGATCACGGCGCCCGGCGCTGGTCCTGGGACTTGGCTCGCGTTCATGCCAAAGGATACACAGACAACGTGGTCGACTTCATGGTCGATAGGCTGAGCCGCTTGCCGATCAGCACTCAAAGAATGCTTCAGCAACTCGCCTGCCTGGGCAACCGCACGGAGTTTGCACCACTGGCAACAGTCTGCGAGGAATCGGACGATAAACTGCTTCACGAGCTCGACGAAGCGCTTCAAACCGAACTCATCCTCCACTCAGAAGGTTCCTATCGTTTCCTCCATGACCGCGTTCAGGAAGCGGCGTACTCGCTGATCCCGGAAGCCCAACGCACAGAGGCTCATCTCCGAATCGGGAGGCTACTGGCAACGCACACGCCGGCCGAAAAGCGTGACGAGGCGATCTTCGAAATTGTCAATCAATTTAACCGCGGTGCCGCCCTGATAACGTCGAAGGATGAGAAGGAGCAGGTGGCGGAATTTAACTTGATTGCGGGCAAGCGCGCCAAGGTTTCTACGGCCTACGTGTCAGCCCTGCGCTATCTCGTGGCTGGTACGGCGCTCTTGTCAGACGACGGATGGGAGCAGAGGCCGGACCTCATGTTCGCGTTGGAGTTAAACCGGGCTGAGTGCGAGGTCCTCACCGGTGAACTTGCGGCCGCGGAGACGCGCTTGACGGCACTTTCATCGCGCGCCGCCAATCCTGTCGATCAAGCGGCAGTTGCGTGCTTGCGCATCGATTTGTATACCACGCTCAATCTTAGTGATCGCGCGGTCGACATTTGCCTCCACTACCTCCGTCGTTTGGGCATCGAATGGTCGCCTCATCCGACAGAAGAGGAAGCGCGACGTGAATACGAACGCATCTGGTACCTTCTCGGACCGCGTGAGATCGAAGAACTCATCGACCTGCCCCAGATGAGCGACCCGCAGTACGTGGCCACTCTGGACGTTCTGAACGAGGCCCTGTCGGCTGCAAATTTTACGGATGCAAATCTGTTTTCTATGCTCCTCTGCCGGATGGTCAATCTAAGCCTTGAAAACGGCAACACCGATTCGTCCTGTTTTGCTTATGGCCAACTTGGCATGATTGCCGGACCTTGTTTTGGCAACTACAAGGCCGGCTTTCGATTCGGGCGACTCGACTACGACCTGGTCGAACGGCGTGGGTTGAAGAGGTTCCGGGCCCGCACTTATTTGGGCTTCGCGGTTCACACCCTCTCCTGGACCAACCATTGGCGAATGGCGCGCGCTTTGATCCGGCACGCGTTAGATACTGCGAATACCATCGGTGATCTCACGTACGCGGCGTACTCGTGGCACAACCTGATTGGCAATCTTCTCGCGTCGGGCGATCCGCTCGTGGACGTGCAACGCGAAACCGAGCAAGGGTTGGCGTTTGCCCAGAAGATCCGTTTCGCTCTCGTGATTGACAACATCGCGGCGCAGCTTGCGCTTGTCCGCACACTCCGCGGCTCGACCGCGACTTTTGGCTCCTTCGACGACGCGCAGTTTGATGAACTTCAGTTCGAGCGTCGTTTGTCGAGTGACCCCGGTTCGGCGTTCGCTGCTTGCTGGTACTGGACGCGCAAGCTGCAGGCGCGCTTCTTGGCCGGTGACTATGCGGCGGCTGTGGACGCATCATTGAACGCGCAACGGCTGCTCTGGACGTCGCCGTCATTTCTGGAATCGGCGGAGGCTCACTTCTATGGTGCGCTCAGCCATGCGGCGACGTGCGATGCTGCTTCCCCTAACGAATACAAGCAGCATGTCGAGGCGTTGGCCGCCCACCACAGACAACTCGTGCAATGGGCGGAGAATTGTCCCGAAAATTTCCAAAACCGCGCCGCGCTGGTCGCCGCGGAGATTGCTCGCATCGAAGGCCGAGAGCTGGATGCCGAGCGCCTGTACGAAGAGGCAATCAAGTCAGCTCGCGAGAACAACTTTGTCCACAATGAAGCGCTCGCGAGTGAGCTTGCAGCTCGCTTTTACGACGCGCGGGGTCTTGAGACGATCTCGCAAGCATACCTGCGAAACGCCCGTTATTGCTATCGGCGCTGGGGTGCCGAGGGCAAGGTAAGGGACCTCGATGAGCGCTATCCGCACCTTAGGAGTGAAGAACCCGTAGTTCCGGTGGGAACGATTGCCGCTCCTGTGGAACAGCTCGACCTGGCAACCGTCATCAACGTGTTGCACACCGCCTCAAGCGAAATCGTACACGAAAAGCTCCTCGACACGGTGATGCGTGCTGCGATCGAGCATGCTGGTGCTGAGCGCGCGGTTTTGATCCTTTCGCGAGAGACGGGGCAGCGGATCGTGGCGGAAGCTACAACCAGCGCTCAGGCTGTGAACGTACGGATCCTCGACGAGCCCGTAACCGCATCCCTGCTGCCGGAGGCCGTTTTACGCTACGTACAGCACACACAGGAGAGCGTGATTCTAGAGGACGCCGCGATCCTAAATCTCTTTTCAACAGATCCATATTTTGGTGGGCATCATGCTCGCTCCGTTCTCTGCCTGCCGCTCAAGAACCAAGCCAAACTCATAGGAATGCTTTATTTCGAAAACAATCTCGCCCCTCGCGTCTTCGTGCCGGCCCGTACCGCGGTTCTAAAACTGCTCGCTTCCCAGGCTGCCGTTTCGCTCGAGAATTCCCGTCTGTACCGCAATCTCGCAGAACGCGAGGCGCGTATCCGGAGACTCGTCGACGCCAACATTATCGGAATTTATATCATTGATCTCGGAGGGCAGATCCTCGAGGCCAACGACGCTTTTCTCCGCATGATGGGATACGAGCGTGAGGATCTGGTTTCCGCCCGCCTCCGCTGGCCGGACCTGACACCGCTGGAGTGGCGCGCCGCCGATGCACAGCGACTGGAGAGGGTAAAGAAGATCGGAATCCTGCAGCCGTTCGAGAAGGAGTATTTCCGGAAGGACGGCACGCGCGTGCCGGTGCTGGTCGGCGTGGCGCGCTTCGAGGAGACCCGGAACCAAGCTGTCGTTTTCGCGATCGATTTGACCGACCTCAAGATCGCCGAGCAAAAATTTCGCGGGCTTCTGGAATCGGCGCCGGATGCAATGGTGGTGTTGAATCGGCAAGGCGTGATCGTATTGGTCAACGCACAGATGGAGAAAGTCTTCGGGTATCAGCAGGAAGAGCTCTTGGGGCAGGAGATTGACATTCTTGTGCCGGAACGGTTTCGGGGCAGGCACGCGATGCACCGTGCAGGGTTCTTCGTCCAGCCTCGTGTGCGACCCATGGGTGAGGGCTTAAATCTCTACGGGCGGCGGAAAAACGGAACCGAGTTTCCTGTGGAAATCAGCCTCAGTCCGCTGGAGACGAAGGAGGGAACGCTAGTCACTGCAGCAGTCAGAGATGTTAGCGAACAGAAGCGCATCGAGGGAGCATTACGCAGCAGCGAGGCGGATCTGCACGAGGCTCAGCGTTTAACCCACACCGGCAGCTGGAAGCTCGATCTTGCATCCGGCCGCGTAGCCGTCACGCCGGAAATCTTCCGTATATTCGACGCCCAACCGGGTGAGGACGTCTCGGACCCGGAATTCTGGTTTAGTCGAATCCACCCCGAAGACCGGTCGCGGGTACGGGAACATTTTGGAAGGTGTGTTGCTGAGAAACGCGATTACCAAGCGGACTACCGCATTGTTCTTCCCGACACGACCATGCGATATCAGCATGCGACCGGGCGCCCAATCCTGAGCGCCTCTGGCACACTCGTAGAATTTCTTGGAACTGCAGTGGATGTCACCGAGCAAGTTCAGGCAAGGCTCAAACTGGAGAGCGCGTTCGAGGAAATCAAGCAATTGAAGGATCAGCTGTCCGAGGAGAACCTAGCGCTGAGGGAAGAAATCGACGAGGCGGCTCGCGTGAACGAGCGCACGCGGATAGCGCGAGAATTACACGACACTCTGCTGCAGACTTTCCACGGACTGCTCTTCGAATTTCAGGCCGTTCGCAACTTGATGACCCGGCGTCCAGAAGAGGCGATGCGAACTCTGGACGATGCGATCGGTGAGACGAAGAAGGCGCTCAACGAGAGCCGCAATGCGATTCAAGGCTTACGTTCAGAGCCGATCGCGAACGGGAATCTCGCGGAGCTGCTCGCGTCGACGAGTCGAGAACTGGCCGATTCCAACGCGAGTGAACATCCGCCGGTTTTCGATTTAATTGAGGAAGGTGAGCGTCAACTGTTGTCTTCGACCGTCAGTAATGAGATTTGTCGGATTGCGCTCGAACTTTTGCGAAACGCTTACCAGCACGCGCAGGCAAAACGCATCGAAGCCGAGATTCGGTATGGTGATTCCATGTTTCGCTTGCGCATTCGCGACGACGGCAAAGGGATCGATCCGAAAGTGCTAAAAGAAGGTGGCAGGGCCGGGCATTGGGGACTGCGCGGTGTCCGGGAACGCGCCGACCGAATTGGGGCCCATCTTGACTTGTGGAGTGAACCCGGAAGCGGCACCGAAGGCCAGTTGCTGGTTCCGGCATCGATCGCTTACGAGCGCATCCGCGAGAGCCATCGAGCAAAACGGCGGAATAATCGCGCACAGGCCTCTTGATTCAAGAGCTGGGTTAAATGCGTTCTAGTTATCTCTGGACTGGCTTGACACCCGAAAGCGCGGAGTCGGTCAACTCCTGGAGGCGGTAGAGCTGGTTCAGTGGAACCCGTCCGTCGCCGACCGGGTAGGCCCTCCTGATCGTCTCCGTGACGTAGGCCTTTGCCAAAATGATGGCCTCATCCAATCGGTGTCCGAGCGCGAGGCAGGCAGTTAACGCGGAAGAAAATGTGCACGCTGCGCCGTAAATATTCTCTGGCTTGATGCGATCCCCGGCCAGGGTGCGCAAGTTCGACGAGCTGTCTGCGAACACGTCCACCGGCCTTTCCAGGTGTCCGCCGGTTACCACCACGGCACGCGCACCTATTTCGATCAGTTTGCGAGCCGCCAACTTCATGTCTTCCACATCCTCGACCTTGAGTCCGGTCAGGGCGGCAGCTTCTCGCAGATTGGGCGTGATCACCGTGGCCCGAGGAAGCAAGCGATCGCGCACGAATTCCACGCAGCTCGTATCCTTCAGGTCGATACCTCCGCTCGCACGCACCAGAGGATCGAGCACAACTGGGAGCGATGAATGCTCTTCGAGGATTTCGAGTACGGCCTCGGCATTTGCACGTGTCGCGAGCATACCGATCTTGATGGCTTTGACCCTACTTTCTGCAAATATTGACCTCAGGCAGGCTCGCAGGATGTTCACGTCCACGGGATAAGTTTGGTCGAGTGAGCTGGCACGGTCTTGCACATCGATGGCGGTGATTGCGGCGACACCGTAGCAACCGTTCGCGCCGAAGGTTTTTAGATCGGCAATGACACCGGCTCCCCCTAAAGGGTCAAAGCCGGAGACGGTCATGATTACGGGTTCAGGGGAACTCGTAGGCATCGACTCACTCTATCCGGACAACTGCGAGTATTGTACCAACCGTTTCGCGTCGTGCAGTTCGTCAGCCCCGTGTCCGGGGTATGGATTTCCAACGAATCTCAGGGAAGTTGCTAGAGGAGGTGCGGCATGCGCTTTCAAGGACAGGCCAAACTCGGCTTTTTCCCTCTGCCGCCGTCCGAAGCAGTCCGTCTGAAGAGATGGCTCAGTCTTCCAGAACGATTCTCAGCGCTCGATCCTTGCGTTGGAGACGGAGCCGCATTCGCCACGCTTCTGGAGTTTAGTAATGGGCTGTGGTATGGGATCGAGATTGATGCACATCGGTCGGCCCAGGCCCAGGCTCTGGGCATAGAGGTCTTGCATGCCAACACACTCGATGTCCGGTGCGACGCCGAGTCCGTGTCGCTGATGTATCTCAACCCGCCCTACGACTGGGAGTATGGTCATGGCAAAAACGAGAGACTGGAATCGATCTTCCTTCAGCACAGCTACAGATGGCTCAAATGCGAAGGCGTACTTGTTCTGGTGATTCCTCAGCCGCGAATACAGCCATGTGCGCGATTGCTCGCTGAACACTTTCGCGACATCAGGGTTTACCGGCTGACTGCGGCCGAATCTGTCCGGTTCAAACAGGTCGCGATCCTGGCTGTCCGGCGTAGACGTCATGATCGCCTGCGCGATGCGGCACTGAGCGAGATGACTCGTTATCTGGAGAGAGTGGCGCTCCAAGATCAAATTCCTGAGCTTCAGGAACTGCCCGAAGCTGCGTATAAAGTCCCCTGTTCCGGACCTATTCTGCTAACCAATACCGGCCTTCCTCTCGACCAGATTGAGGACCAACTGCCTCAGTCTCCGGCATATCGGCAAGCTACGCGAGTGCTGATTCGAGAGCAGCGAGACGTAGGTGGCAGACCGCTGACGCCGCTGCACGGAGGGCACGTGGGCCTGCTCTGCACTGCCGGGATGCTGAATGGGGTGTTCGGAAAAGACGAACTCCTGCACATCGCCCACTGGAAATCAGTGAAGTTCACCGACCACTGGGAAGAAGAAGAGGAAGACGGGGCAATCATAGTCCACGATCGCGAGCGGTTTTCCCACGAACTGACGCTGATCTTTGCCGACGGCAGAACTCAGATCCTTACGCACGAGAAGCAGAGCCCGCCATGTTGAACGCCCATCTTCGCTTCGGCTCGCTCACCTATTACAGAAGAACGGACAAGACAACCACTCATTTCCAACTTCATCTCGACCGCTTCATTGGCGAAGTCGCCCCAGATCCGCCACGCCAGGCCAAAGCCCACCTCCTGTCTGTGATCGGCAGCGAAACGCAGATTAGTGCGGTCGCCGCTGCCATCCATATGGAAGAAGCATTCACGGTCGAAGCGCCGGGCCTGGCTCCGATTCGCGCGCTTCTCGGACGGAATGCCCAATGCTATCGAGGCTCGATTCAGCTGAGGGACCGAAAGCGAGCCGTGCGCCATGTGATCGGCGTCTCGGAGGAGTTTGCGACGGCTTCGGCGAGTAGCGGTCGAACTCTGCTGGCTCATCCCGACCCTAGCTTTGTGTGGGCCTCGCTTGCCCATATGCACGGACTTCCCGGCGTCCCGGAGTGGGCAGATTGGTTCCATCGCCAACTGTCTCGCCATGACTCGATCGTTCCGCTGCTCGGCATCGGTTGTCAGCCGGTACTCGTAAAAGGAACGAGAGACAAGTTCCTCGCTTGGCTTAGCGAAGGAGTTCGCGCTGGCCATCTCCCGTTTCCCCAATGCTCCGGTCCAATCCAGTGGGCCAAGGTTGGTTTGAGACAGTTGTTTCAAATAGTCAGCGAATAGTTGCTCTTCTTCTCCTTTTACCCCAGCTGTTCTGATTTTTTCCAAACTCAGCCAGGACATTCCTATGCCAGAGCTAACCGACTTGTACTCCTACATGCGCTTATGTTGTGCACCACATAAACGCATATATGTGAAGATGCTATTTATGTTGTCATGCGTCATGAGCACCTCGTTTGAAAAGGACTTTGAGGCTTGGAGCGCCACATAATAAA
>JAFAGX010000279.1 GCA_019237515.1 Acidobacteriaceae bacterium | reverse complement strand
TTTTCAGCCTTCGCCCCGGCGAATAATTCGACGGACACACCTTTGGCCGCGATCTCCATGTGCTCACTAGCTTGCAGGAGTTCGGCTGTGTTGCCGAGTCGCACCAGCTTGCCGCGATGAAGTACCGCGACCCGATCACATAACAGTTCAATCTCCGACAGCAGGTGCGAGCTCAAAAAAATGGTTTTTCCCGCGGCGCGCGAATGCATGAGGAGTTCTCGCACCCTTACTCGTGAAATCGGGTCGAGCGCCGACGTAGGTTCATCCAAAATCAGCAATTCCGGGTCATTGATCAGGGCCTGAGCCAAACCCACTCGCTGCAACATGCCGCGCGAAAATCGGGTCACATTGCGCGCGGTGTCGTCTTGTAAACCGACCATTTGCAGCACGTCCGCAGCGCGTTTTTGCAATTGAGAAAACGTCATCCCGTTAAGCGCACCGTAGAAACGTACAAGCTGCTCAGCGCGGCGAGGATATAAGGCCACATTCTCCGGCAGAAATCCTACGCGCTGGCGTGTTGCGGCGTGCCCAAACGGCTTTCCCAGCAAACTTCCGCGGCCCTTTGTTGGCCGCATGAATCCCATGGCCAAATGAATGGCGGTCGTCTTTCCCGCTCCATTAGGTCCAAGAAAACCAAAAATTTCGCCGGCGTGAACCTCGAGATTGAAGTTGTCTAATGCACGAAAACTGCCACCCAAGATGCGGTGGTATTCCTTGGTGATACTCTCAAATTCAAGGATGGGGTGCATGGGCATTCATTCTAAACGGTAGGTAAGCATCGTTTCGAAAAGAGTTAACTGTGGACAACTTTGATTTGACAAGCATCGCGCGCGCGGTCATCATGTCAAGAGCGGGGGAAATATGCAGAATTTCTATCGAAGACTTTGGTCGGAGGAGCAAGGCCAAGACATCGCCGAATATGCCGTCATGCTAGCGGTAATTCTTGTTCTGGTAGTCGGAACGGTGCGACTGATCGGCGGTAATGCGAACAACGCATTTTCCGCTACCGCCAGCGCGATCGCTCAATAAGACCTCCCGCGCGGAGCCCTCAACCAGCGCACAACTGAAATCGATCTCAGCCATGCCCGAATTTGGACGCGGTGTGTCTCCCTAAAGGGACGGAGCAGATTTAGAGAGAAGAGATCACGCCGGGAAAATCACAGAACACCGCGTGATAGATCGGCTTTTTCCCATCACATTCAATCAGGTGACAGTGCGGTGCGACGTAGTGTAGCCCGCCATCTTCATCGAACAATGGTTGGTGACAGGTAGAACCGTCGCAGTCATAAGCCGGCTCGATCTGGAGAGATGGTGCGGTAAACGATGGCTTGGAGGTCGGTATCAGGTGATTCACGCAAGAAATATACCGCGAATCCAGAGCACGATCTACAGTATTTTCCCTGCTTTTCATACATTTATTTTCGCCGGCTCCTAGGGTCTGCAGACATCCCGTTTTGCGGTTGGCGCATCGCAAAACGATTTTTTACTCCGGAGACGCCGGCACGTATACCTGGGGCGAACTTACCAGTTCTGCGTTTGGCACTTCGGTCTGGAGGCGAACCCGCCGCAGGCCTGCTTTCTTTTCTGGTTTTGGCAGAAATCCCAAAAAGTACTGATTTCCCAACCTGTGATTGATACTGTCGAAGTATGGAGCAAAGCTCACCGGAGCTCCCTGGAAACCTATGTAGTACGATTCCCCGCCCGTCTCGTCGGCGAGCTGTGACAGATAATACTGACCCCAGTACCAACGCCAATAGCTATGCGCTTCGTGGCCGCTTCCGGGCATGTAAATGTCATAAACAATCACGCCAGCCTTTTGGGCGTCCTCAATGGCTGAGCTCACATAAGGATCATTGGACGAGGTGCCCCCAAACCAGTCCACGCCATCGCTGATCATGCAAACCTCCCGCCGGACCGTACTTTGAGGCCAGCGTTTGATCAGGTCTTGCAAGGAGAAATACGGGCTGGAATCCGCGCCAAGCACACTCTGAGGCAGGCGCACCGTTTTGGCAGCCTGTGCATGATCGCTGGTCAGGTTCTGCACCACCTGCGCAACTCCGTTTTGCATGTATGCGACCCCGACCCTGGTGGTCGGCGGTTGGTTGAGGATGAATTGCCGGATGTCTTCCAACTGTGAACCCAAGGCCAGGCTCGCTCCGTCGTCGATGAGAAGGAAGAAGTCTAAAGCTGCATGATCATTCTTTGCCGGGATCCAATCCGTAACCTGATCGCGAACCTTTCCTTCAGAAACCATCACATCCTGCTGAGTAAGTTCTGGCGGCGTGTTGCCATGCTTCGCCTCCACTGTGACCACCATGTGAACCGCTGCGCTGTTCGCAGTCGATTGTTGCGATAGCGCGTAAATAGTTGGAAGAAGAAGGAGCACAGGCCATAGCAGAAATGATCGTATTCTCACGGCTTCCTCACTTTCGTCAGCCGACGTTGACCCTTACATTTTGGTACTAGAGCAGATGCGCTAGTTTACATCTTCTCTGGATGCGAACAGAAATAAAGTGGGTTGTCTGAATTGTGGAGTGAGAGTGTGACAAGGATTCTTTTGTCCCTTACGTGCGCGCCAGATCCTGCAGGCGTCCCTTCCACGAGCCTCCCCGGCCTGTCCAATACTGCAACGCCGATGCGAGGGTGGCACCGACGTAAAATATCGCCGTGAATGGCAGCAGAAGAGCCCATAATGGCGAAAGCCTGTAGAGCCGCAAGGTTGGCGCATATGCGATCATCATCAATATCCATGCGCATGCGCCCAGCAATGCTGCTGCTTTTCCCGTCCCGAGTAATGCAATCGGCACCACATAAATGATCACCATCGCCAAGACCACGCCGCACAGCAATAACGCCGAGTGCGAGAGTTGAGTGAACGCAGTGCGCGCGATCATGCGTCCCACCTCGCTAAAGCTTTCATACGTTCTCAGGCTTCTGGACTGCTTACCAGTTCCCAGCCAAAGCTTCCCTCCGCTTTGTTTGACTTCTCGCGCCAGGGCGCAGTCGTCTATGAGCTGATCCCTTATCTTTGCAATGCCTCCGATTCTCTCCAGTGCGTTAGCCCGAATCAGAATGCAACCACCTGCGGCCGCAGCAGTACGCGTACGCGAAGAGGCAACCCACGCCGGCGGATAAAGTTTGAAAAAGAAAAACACGAACGCCGGAATCAACATTTTTTCGGCGAATGACTCGCATCGCAACTTCACCATCAGAGAAGCCAGGTCGAGGCTTGTAATTTCTGCGTGCGTTAGCAAATCCCGCAAAACCTCCGGCTCATGCACGATGTCGGCATCCGTGAACCAGTAATAATCGGGATTGAACTGGGTAGCTGCCGTGATGCCTTCCGACAACGCCCAGAGTTTACCCGTCCACCCATCGGGCAGAGGCTCGGCGACAACGATGGTCAGACGATCGATGCGACCAGCCTGGACCGCTGCTTCCCCGGCGCGCTCCGCGGTGCCATCGGAGCTGTGATCATCAACCAGGTAGACTTGCACGACGCCCGGATATTCCTGACGCAAGAGTGAATTGATGGTATTTGCAACGGTCGGTGCCTCGTTGCGCGCAGGTACGATCACCGCAATTCTCTTGCCCGGGGTAACGGTCGCGGCTGCGGGCAGATCGTCAAATTTCAATCGCCAGAATCCGCCGCGCGCAAAGATCAGATAGATCCAAACCCCGAGCGACAGGGCACCGATGCATTCCGGAATCATTCAGGTATTATCTGTCAGATGTATGCGAATGATTGAGTTGAATAAT
>JAFAGX010000248.1 GCA_019237515.1 Acidobacteriaceae bacterium | reverse complement strand
AGAAGTAGAGTTCTTGTCGAACTGAAATATTTTTCCTCCGTGACTCCGCTTCTCCGTGGTGAAAGTCGGACCTAAATTTGAGCGCATCGGCCGCGATCAACGGTAAGGAAATTTTCGAACTGCTGCGGGATGATCTCGCTGCGATCGAGCGGGAGTTTGGCCGCGATACGGTTTCGCAGGTCGAAGCGATCACCGAAATCGGGGAATATCTCAGGGCGGGCGGGGGCAAGCGCATTCGGCCCATGCTGGTTCTGCTTTCCTCCAAACTCTTCGACTACCGCGGGCGAGGGGCCATCAAACTTGGTGCGGTGGTTGAGATCATTCACACCGCTACGCTGGTTCACGATGACATCATTGACGAAGCGCAAAGCCGCCGCGGACGGCCCGCCGCCAATACACAATGGGGAAATTCAAAATGCGTTTTGGCCGGCGATTGGCTTTACATGCAGGCCTTCAAGATCGCGGTTCAGGAACGCAATTTCCGTATTCTCGACACCCTCATCGATCTGACCCAGCAGATGGTCGAAGGAGAACTGCTCCAGATGGAGAAGTTGGGCAAGCTCATTTCCTTGGATGAGCACTTCGACCTCATCTACCGAAAGACCGCTTGCCTGTTTTCGGTCTGCATGCGGCTGGGAGCGATTTTAAGTGGTGCAAATGCCGAAGAAGAACAGAACCTTGCACAATACGGACGGGACCTGGGAATGGCATTTCAAATTGTGGACGACGTGCTAGACCTGACCGCCTCCGAGAATGTACTAGGTAAGCCCGTCGCCAGTGATCTGCGCGAAGGCAAGGTCACCATGTCGGTCATTCACGCGCTTGAGCGCTGTTCGCCTTGTGAACGCCAGAAGATCAGCACCGTTATGCGCGATCGCGCTTTCAACGGCGTAACCCATGGAGATATTCTCGAGATCCTTCACCGCTACGGGTCAATTGAAGCAGCTCATGACCGTGCCGCCCAATACGCGAAGCTGGCGCGTAACGCCATCTGTAACTTCCCTCAGTGCGAAGCTAAACGCGCATTGCTTTGGGCTCCCGAATATGTGGTAGATCGGGACCGATAGCTGATTTGGCCTGGTTTTCTTTGCAGTATTCGGCAATCCATCTTTGGCTCTTCTTCGTACTTTCATTGGAAGTTGAATTCCGAAAATCTGACAAGGAGAAATTAGGATGAAAAAGGTTCTGGTTTTACTCTTGGCATTCTGCGTAACCTCCATTGGCACGATGGCTTTTGCACAGGATATGTCCCAGGGCGCCGGACAAACTGACAAGGCTGCACCTGCCGCCCCCCTTAAAAACATCAAGGGCACGGTCAAGGCGGATGGCGATAAGCTGACGTTTGTTAGCGATAAGGGGATGAAATCCTGGGATGTAATGAACCCTGAGGCGTTGAAGGGACATGAGGGTCACCACGTCGAGCTCAGTGCGCACGTGTATGCGGATAAGAACGCTATCCACGTTATGAGCGTGAAAATGCTGAAGTAAGTAGGCGATAATCGTAGAGCTGGGCGGCAATGCCGCCCAGTCCATCATGGCCAGGTTTAACAGTCACTATGAATAGTTTCCAATCACTGATTGCGCATCATGGCTACCTGCTGGTGTTCGGAATCGTGCTGGCCGAATCCCTAGGCCTGCCTCTGCCGGCATCGCTCGCATTGGTTGGAGCCGGAGCCGCAGTAGCCGCCCGGATCCTGCGGGCTCCCATTGTGCTGTCCCTGGCTTTTAGTGGTCTCCTCATGGGAGATCTGGTGTTATTTTTTCTGGGCCGATATACGGGCTGGGCCTTGCTCGGTGCGCTCTGCCGGCTGTCTATCAATCCGGAAACCTGCATTTTGCGTTCGGCAGAATCATTCTACAAGCGCGGGAAAATGACGGTGATGATCGCAAAGTTCATTCCCGGCCTGAATACCATGTCCGCCCCTCTTGCCGGAAGCATGAAAATGCGGTTCGGGCAATTTCTTCGCCTGGACTCCGTGGGTGCCCTCGCGTACGTCCTTGCCTATAGTGCTTTAGGCTATGTGTTCCGCGACTTTCTTGCGAAGATTACGCAAAGCTTCCAAACCGCCGGACACATCCTGACCGAAACTCTGATCATTGCTGCAGTCATATACCTTGCTTATCGAATCTGGTTGTACGGCAAGTACAAACTTTTGGATGTCGTCCCCCGAGTTCAGGTGCAGGAGTTGGCCCGCAAGCTGCAATCGGAAGATAGCAAAGTTCTACTGGTCGACGTTCGCAGCCACGGCTATTACGATGCCGGCGCCGAACGCATCAAGGGCTCGATCCGGCTCGAACCGAACAACCTTGCGGAAGAACTAAAAAGCTGGAGCACGGATAAGGACATTTATCTTTACTGTACTTGAGCGCGCGAAGCCACTAGCGCCCGTGTGGCGCTGCAACTCCGGGAGAAAGGCTTTAACGCGTTCGTCATCCATGGCGGTCTTGCCGCTTGGCGAAAAGCAGGCCAGCCTTTAGAACCTGTGCCGCACGATGATCTGGTGAAGCTGCCGACTTTCGCTTAACTATCCGCCCAAGCACAGCCTTCGCCGTATACTTCCTTGCATGCCGGCCAGCAAAGAAATCGAAATCAAATTCCGGATTGACGATTTGGATCAATTGAACCGTCGTTTGCGGCAGGCAGGATTTCGCCTGACCACAAAACGCACGCATGAGATGAATACGCTCTACGATCTTCGCGGGCAGCCTCTCCGCAAACGAGGCGAACTTCTACGGCTCCGGAAATACGGGGCTGATTGGCTGCTGACTCATAAAGCCAAAGGGGCAGAAGGACGTCACAAGGTCAGAATCGAAACCGAAACGAAAGTGGCGGATGGGAAGAGGATGGAGGCCATCCTGCATGCCTTAGGCTTCGCACCCGCGTTTCGCTACGAAAAATTTCGCGCGGAATGGGAAGATGCCCAAGGCCACGTGGTCGTGGATGAAACACCCATTGGCAACTTTGGCGAAATCGAAGGGTCTGCGCGCTGGATCGACCGAACCGCGCGTCTTCTTGGACTCGCGCCCGATGATTACGTCACCGATACTTATACCACCCTTTTTTTCGAATGGAAAAAAGCAACGCGCAGCCCAGCGCATGAGATGACGTTTGCAGCTATTCGCCGAGGGAACAGTCGGCGTGCTACGCGAATTACCTAAGTCGCAACCGGACGATGCGAGTGCCGAGTGGAAGGCATCGCAATCAGCGCTACGCCAGGCACTGGCTCTCGTGGTGTTTTCGGCTGAATAAGCCGCGGTCCGGGCTGACCACCGTCTCCTGGCGAGCTCTGTCCCGTCGCAAGCGCAGCAGCCTCGAGGAATGACTGAGCCCAGCGCTGCACGTTGTGCTCCTTGATGATGTTGCGCAACAGCCGCATACGGGTGCTCTTCTCTTCCTGCGACATCAGCGACGCGTCGCGGATCGCTTGGACAACTCCAGCGATGTCATTGGGGTTCACGAGAATCGCTCCGTGCCGCAGTTCGTCGCTGGCCCCGGCGAACTCGCTAATAATTACAACCCCGCGTTCGTCGATCTGCGCCGCGCAAAATTCTTTGGCAACCAGATTCATGCCATCCTTCAACGGAGTAATCAATGCAATGTCGGCGGCGCGATAGTAAGCCAGCAATTCATCCCGACTGATCTGGCGATGCATGTAGTGAACCGGGACCCAGCCCCGTTCGGTAAATTCGCCGTTGATCTGGCTCACCAACAACTCGATGTCACGGCGCAACTCTTTGTATCTTGGAATATCCTCGCGGCTAGGTACCACAACCTGGGCGAGCGTGATTTGCCGACGTAGCTCCGGGAACCGCCGCAGCAAATGACGGAAAGCCTTCAGTCGTTCAGGGATGCCTTTTGTGTAATCAAGGCGATCGACCCCGAGCACCAGAACGTTGTCCAGAAACTCGCGACGGACTGTAGCCGACCTTGCCGCGACCTCTGGTCGTGCCGCTCGTCCCGCGAAATCATCAAAATCGATGCTGATCGGAAACGTACCAATCACGGTGGTGTGCCCTCGAAAATTCACCCGCGCATGTGGAGTTACTTGTTCGATGACCACGTCAGGGAACAAGTGCTTCAAGCAGCACAGAAAATTATTACGATAACGATCGGTCTGGAATCCCACGACGTCAAAATCCAATAGGCATTTCAGCACCGAATTTCGCCACGGCAATTGCTCAAAAATATCGGGGGAGGGAAATGGAATATGCAAGAAGAAACCGGCTTTGGCTTGTTTTCCTAGTTGCCGAAGAGAGCAGCCGACCAACATCAGATGGTAATCGTGTACCCAGATAAAATCTTCATCTCGAGCGGCCTGAGCGACTGCGGTTGCGAACTTGCGATTTACTTGCTGGTACACGTCCCAGTAATCCGGATCGAAGTTGCAGCGTGTCGGCATGTCATGAAAGAGCGGCCAGATGATCTCGTTGGTGAAACCGGCATAGAATTTATCGACCTCTTCGCTGGTCAGCGTGACACCTTGAAATCGGTGAGAGCGGCGACGGGAAGCGCGCGCCAACAACTCCTGCGTCGGCTGATCTTCAGTTATTCCTGGCCACCCGATCCAGACGCCAGGCTGGTCCTGCCAGACACTGTCCAGTGCTGTGGCCAGACCTCCTGAACTTCGCTCCACTCGCATTCCCGCTGTAGTTTTCTTGATCGAAACCGGCAACCGGTTTGATACGTTGATCAGGCGTCCTGGTGTAAGCATCAGCACTCCTCGTTTGAATTAGCAAGCCAGTCGCGCAGAAATTCGAGGACTTCACCTGGCGGACGCAAATGTATGTCCGCCAAAGTCGGTCGATATTGATTCCGCACCAGCACTGTCAAGCCTTTGCCCTGCAATGCACTAAACGCGTCCTCGTCGGTACGATCATCGCCAAGATATGCAATTGCTGCATTTTGGTTGCATTCCCTTAGGATGGCAATAACGGCTTTTCCTTTGTCTTCAGCCCGGGTTCGAAGCTCCAGACCGCCGTCAAACTCGATTAATTTCAAGCCAGTACGAGTTGCGAGCTCACTCCAAAGCGGCTCAACTCTGATCTTGAGATCTGCGACCGCGCGCTGCCCCAATCCTCTCCAGTGCAGCGCAATGGCACTCGGTTTGCGCTCCAGTCGGGTTTCGAGACCTTGGTTTCGCACAAGACTCTCGGCCTGCCCAAGCCCATTCCCTTGCTCTGGTGAAAGCTCCTGCACGTGATACGTGCCATCAGGCCGCAAACGCTCGGTGCCGTGGCTGCCCCAGATTTCCGGCTGCGGCTGGACGTCAAGAAGCTCGCGTAGCTCGCGCGCTGGGCGTCCGCTGATTAGAACCACTCGCGTCCCACTTGCGATTATCCGCCTCAACAAGCCAGGAATTTCGGGATATGGAACTGCCCGATCACGCTCAATCTGAAAAGGCGCGAGTGTTCCGTCGTAGTCAAGCAGGAGCACACGGCTTGGCGCTGAACGAAGCTGAGCGAAGAAACTCGTGCGCCGATCTGCGTGGGTCAGGGCTCCCATCAGCACCTCTAGATGGCCTATCTACAGAAAACGCTGTATGCAAGTGGCTGACGATTACGTTTGCGGCGCTGGACCTAACACAGCGAGGGTAAGCTGAGAAATTGTAACAGGCAACATCCCGCCGACAAAACTCGTAAGTACATTCGGGTGGCGCAATTTGAATCCTACTGTACAGAGCTCATTCCGAGGCCCCGCGTTTTCACCAGCGGGGCAAGGAACCTCGCGGGGACAATCCGACGCGGCTGCACTCGAAATTCCGTTTACGTCCAGCGGAACCATCTGAGCGCGAGCACGAAGCAGACAGTCCCCCAGGTTGCGAGCACAAGCATTCTGCTGCTCTGAGCACCGAGCGAAGCCCCTTCCAAGATGGTCGCGCGCAACGCGTCATTGAGGGCTGTCAAAGGGAGGGCCTTAATGAAGGGCTGAATAAC
>JAFAGX010000488.1 GCA_019237515.1 Acidobacteriaceae bacterium | reverse complement strand
ATTCGGGAATGTACTTGGCAACCGGGTCGTTGTCGCGGACCTCACCCTTCTGCACGAGTTGCATCACTGCAGTTGTGGTCGCAACCACTTTAGTGAGCGAGGCAATATCAAAAATCGTGTCCGGAGTCATCGGCTCGTGATGCGGCTCGAGAGACCTATTACCGAAGGATTTGCGATACACCGCTTCCCCGTCGTGCGAAACTAAGAGCACCGCACCCGGAATTTGATGGTCCGCAATTGCCTTCTCGATAATGTTGTCGAGGACAGAAAGCTTGCTATTCTCGGAAGCCTTTCGGGGCGCAGATTGCGCCGACAAGAGCGATCCGGCCACTAGAGCTGTGAGAACTGCAATGGCGGTGCGAAATGCCAGCATGCGCCGGCTGCTACTCCAGCACGCTGTCATCCAGCTTTTTCTTCCCCCAATCCGCAGCCGCCTGCACAAAAGCCATCACCAGGGGATGTGGTTTCCCGGGCTTGGATGAAAGCTGAGGCTGGAATAAAGTTGCGACAAAGAAACGATGCGTCGGAGATTCGATGGCTCGAATCTCACCGTTGGCTCCTCGCGCCACGACCGGAAATCCAGCTTCGATCGCGGCCCATTCGTAATCGCGGTTTACTTCGAAATTGCAAAAGAATTCTTCGGTAATCACGTCCTGCTGATAGAAAGAATGCAAATAGGACCCGGGTCGCAGACGGATCTTCGGTATTGGCCCTGATAGCTTCGGCCCTTTGCCACCGTTCGGCACCGCACAAGCAACCGCTTGAATGATAATGTTCTTCGAATTGGGGTTATTTTCGGCGGTGTCGGCATCTTTCAGCCCCAGCACGTTTCTGGCGCATTCAATCAGCGCATACTGGAATCCACCGCATGTCCCGAGGAACGGCCAATCACGGCGCCGGGCAAATTCGATGCCCTTAAGCATGCCGTCGAAGCTCTTGTAAGGACTTCCCGGAGCGGCCCAGATTCCATCAAAGCTTTCGAGCATCTTCGCGGCTGTTGGCTCGACCAGCGACGAGGTAGACAGCCACTGTCCATCCACCGACTGGTTCAATTTCGCGGAAGCATGCTGCAGCGATTTCTCAATCGCGGGCAGCGTGGGTGACTTCGGATCGTAGTCCCCCAATATTCCAATGCGAATGGAGTCGGCCACGTGGGAATTTTACCGGACTATGGTGAGCTCTGGGGATTACGAACGTGTTTACCGGGATGCGCCCACACTGACCTGTACCGGGACGCGGTCCACATCATTAGCCTGGAACATAGGGCGGGGTGTCAGATTCATCAATACGGCGACGAAGGTGTCAGGCACCTGCTGAATCCTAGTATTGAAGGTGTTTACCGCATCATTGTAATACTCGCGCCGGTCGGCAATTTCGTTCTCCAGTTCAGAGATCCGGTTTTGCAGCTTGAGGAAGTTCTCGTTAGCTTTGAGTTGGGGGTAATTCTCGACAACCGCAAAGAGACCGCGCAGAGCATTTGTCGTACTGCGGTCCGCGTGTGCCTTCTGGTCGACTGACATTGCCTGCTGATATTGGCTGCGGGCCCGCGTCACCCTCTCCAAGGTTTCAGTTTCGTAGTTCATGTACCCCTTGCAGACCTCGACCAGATTAGGCAGTTCGTCGTGGCGCTGCTTCAGGAGCACATCGATGTTGGCCCAGGCTTTTGTGACGTCATTCTTCAGCGAGATCAGCCCGTTGAATATCAACACCACGTAGATCGCCACGCCCATCACGACAAACAGCAGCGCGAGCATGAAGACGTTGCCCATACGTTCCAAAATCCTAGTGCGTGTTGAACTGTGCAGCAAGCCTATAAATGCCCCAAAGCTGACGGAGGTTACCGCTGATGAAGCGAGCACCCCCTTCCTTGACTTCCCTTCTTCTGCGCCAAGATAATAAAAAGTTATCTTATTTGTTGAACTCATAGGAGCATTCTTGGCAGCAAGCGCCACTACTACAGTTCCATCGTCAATTGAACGGGGTGTGGCTCCGCTGCGAGCGGGGCAGGGATATTCGTTTGTCCTACGCCGCCTGCATTCTTTGACCGGCATCGTGCCGGTTGGTCTGTTTCTGATTGAGCATTTCATTTCCAATGCCTTTGCGACTGGCGGGCCTGCCTCTTACACCGCACAAGTGAAGCTGCTCAGCGGCTTCCCCTTGTGTTTTGGCTGGAATTGTTCGGAATCTGGATACCCATTGCATACCATGCTTTGTACGGCTTCTACATCTGGTATCGAGGAGACAGCAATCTCGGCGAGTATCCCTGGACAGGCAATTGGCTATACACAACCCAGCGCTGGACGGGCGCCATCGCCTTCTTCTACATGGGCTGGCATACGTACACCATGCGATTCAGCGGGATCCATATTCTTAGTCACCCCGGCGCGGCATTCGGTAAAGTGCAAATCGAATTTCAGAGCCCCTGGGCCGTGGCGTTTTATGCGATTGGGATTCTCTGCGCCTCATGGCACTTCGCCTACGGACTATGGTTATTCGCGGCGAAGTGGGGGATTACTACCGGCGACCGGGCTCGACGCAAATTCGGCTACGTCTGTGTTGTGATCGCGCTTTTATTCATTGGTGTGGGCGCAGCCACCATGTACTCGTTTCTAACGACGCCGTTGCAGCCAGAGGATACTTCGGGAACGGCGATTGTGATGCGG
This sequence comes from Acidobacteriaceae bacterium, assembly GCA_019237515.1. Next base: position 852 of record JAFAGX010000488.1, on the reverse strand, counting down.
CAATAGAATGGCAGCAAACCCAAGAATTATCGTCATAGGCGGCGGGCTGGCAGGCCTCTCCGCCGTAATCAAGATTGCCGAGATTGGCGGGCAGGTGGACCTGTTCTCCATCGTTCCCGTGAAGCGGTCGCATTCCGTTTGCGCCCAGGGCGGAATCAACGCCGCGAAAAATTTAAAAGGCGAAGGCGATTCCACCTGGCAGCACTTCGATGACACGATCTACGGTGGCGACTTTCTAGCCAACCAGCCAACAGTCAAAGCCATGTGCGACGCCGCGCCGGGAATTATCGACCTGCTGGATCGCATGGGTGTGCCGTTCAACCGAACACCCGAGGGCCTGCTCGACTTCCGCCGTTTCGGCGGAACGCTCTATAACCGCACTGCCTTCGCTGGAGCGACAACCGGCCAGCAGCTTCTTTATGCGTTGGATGAGCAGGTTCGGCGCTACGAATCCGAAGGTAAAGTAAAAAAATACGAGCACTGGGAATTTCTGTCGGCGGTTCTTGATGACAACCGCACTTGCCGTGGCATTTGCGCTATGGATTTGCGGTCTATGGAGGTGCGGACGTTCCCGGCCGATGCGATTATTATCGCGACCGGCGGCATCGGAGCAATCTTCGGCAAGTCCACAAATTCGGTCGTCTGCACTGGCTCCGCGCAATCGGCGTTATATCAGCAGGGTTGTTATTACGCGAATGGCGAGTTCATTCAAGTTCACCCGACGTCAATACCGGGTGAAGACAAGCTTCGTCTGATGTCAGAATCGGCTCGTGGCGAAGGCGGACGCGTTTGGGTACCGAAGAAGCCGGGCGATAACCGTGATCCGAAATCGATTCCGCAGAATGAGCGCTG
>JAFAGX010000404.1 GCA_019237515.1 Acidobacteriaceae bacterium | reverse complement strand
GGAATCGTTGACAGTATCGGCTTCGGAGTCACACCGGATCCTGATGTAATCGGGCGCATAAGTTCCGGCCTTCCGGATTTACAGCGCACGCTCAATTGGGTCCATCTTGCCTCTCGCTATCCGGTGAGAGTGCGTGTGGAGAATCCGACTTCCGACTTATTTCGCGTGGGCGAGTCAGCCGTGGTGATCATCCGGGGCAATTGAGATGGCAGCCCCTGCTCTACTCCCTGTTCGAAGCGTGCCTCTGCGCTCTGAGCTCACTTGGATAGGCAACTTTCTCAAAGAAGAACTCGCGCCCTACCCGGGCAGGGCAGGGCTGGTCGCCAGGATGACCGTCGCGGCCACACTGGTGATGCTCCTGAACATGACCTGGCGCGTTCCCTACAGTGCATATGGCGCGATCTACGCCATTACCATATCCCGCGAAGATCCTTACGCAACCATAAAGTCGGTTAAGACCACGATCATTGGATTCGGATTGTCAGTTTTGTACGTCCTGATTGGGGCAATGTTTTTTCTGCGAGATCCAGACCTGCGCTTGTTCTGGGTCATCGTGACTTTTTTCTTGATGTTTTATTGCCTCAGCGCGGCAAAAAATTACTTAGGCGCCGCCCGCTTCGGTTATCTGCTGATCATTACCATTCCACTTTGGGACCGGCAAATTCCAGCGGAAGACAAAGTTGAGGGAACGCTGTGGGCTTTTGCCGTGATCTCGCTCTCGGTCCTTATTACGATGGCGATTGAGTTGGCTTATGCACAGTGGAAACACAGTGATTTCCTTGTTCCTCCCATCGTTGAACGTTTGGCTGCGGTGGAGGAAGTGCTGGACTCCCTGGCTTTACGTCGTACAACGGATGAAAGAACGGCGAGCAAAATTACCCAGCTGGCGTTGGCCGGGAACTCGACTCTGAGACGCACACTGCAGCGTTCCGCATATTCGCCACAATACCGTGAGCAGATGGGGGGCTTAGTCACACTGGTTGGAAGACTGGTCGACATAGCCGCGAATCTCACCCACCTCCGGTTCGAAATTCCTGATGATGGGAGGAGCCGTATCTCTGCCATAGCCGAGAACGTAAAGAAGGTTTGGATGGACCTTCTGGCTCGACGCGTGCCACATTTCGACGTAAGCAGCACGCCCGATGCATTTAGCGACGTTCCACTTTTAGCGGAGATGGATAGGACCGTTTCACTCATTCCCGGCATCTTCACTGGTTCATTATCTCTGGCGGATTACACCCCGCTCCCATCAGATGACGGCTCGATCATCTCAGTATTCAAAGCCGACGCGCTCACCAATCCGGAACATATTAAGTTTGGGCTGAAAGGCTGCCTTGCCGCCAGTCTGTGTTACCTGATCTACAACGGAAAGGCATGGCCGGAAATCAGTACTGCCGTCACTACCTGTTTTCTGACGGCGCTTTCGACGGTTGGATCCTCACGCCAAAAACAGATACTACGAATCTGCGGTGCGATCGCAGGCGGCCTCGTGATGGGCATGGGCGCGGAAGTGTTTGTTCTGCCCTATCTTGATTCCATCACTGGATTTACACTTCTTTTTGTCACTGCGACAATTGTAGCTGCTTGGTTAGCCACGGCGAGCCCACGACTTTCGTATTTTGGTGTACAAACTGCGGTCGCTTTTTATCTCATTAACCTCGGCGAATTCAAGGTGCGAACTTCCTTGGAGCCAGCCAGAGATCGGGTCATTGGCATTTTCCTGGGATTGATCATCATGTGGATCGTCTTCGACCAGTTATGGGGCGCTCCCGCGGTTGTGGAGATGAAGAAGGCGTTTACGTCGAACTTGCGTTTGTTGGCTCAATTCGCCAGAGAGCCGAGTTCCGCCGATCTGCGCGTCGCCATAGAAAAGAACTACGCGCTTCGCGAAACAATCAACACCAACCTCGATAATGTACGCGCGCTGGGGGACGCCGTTCTGCTCGAATTCGGGCCGTCCCGCGATCAAGATCTCGCGTTCCGCGATTGCCTCCGGGAGTGGCAAGTGCTGGTTCGCACGCTGTTTCTTACTCAAATCGCAACCTGGAAATATCGTGCACAACTTCCGGGCTTTGAATTGCCGGACTCCGTGGCCTCAGCGCAACGAGATTTTGATGAGCACCTAGCCAAAACGCTTGAGGCAATGGCAGCCCATATGGAGGGCAGTTCATTGCCGGCAGAACCGTTGGGAAAATCGATTGCACCACTGGAACAGGTACTGCAAGAGTCGAATAAGGCGGACCCGCAAAACTCGCCAGCACGCTTTCAAGCGTTATTGGCTCTCTATCGCAGAATTGAAGAACTGATGGTTCCTTTACAGCAGCAGATCGCCGCCTATGATCCAAGTGCGAGCGTGCCCGTTCATGCCGGAGCGTGCGTTGCACTCTCCAACCAATGAGTTTAGCTAATTGTGGATGACAAAACCGGCAACGCCTATGCGCTTCTTGGTGTTGGAATTCGGCGGTAGAGATAATAGGCGGCGCACGCCCCCTCGTTTGACACCATGGTCGCCCCCAGAGGATGTTCAGGCGTGCAGCGCGTCCCAAATGCAGGGCATTCGTGCGGCTTTTTCACGCCTCGCAGCACATCGCCGCTGATGCACTCGCTGTCCTCTTCGGCGCTGTAGCCGGCGACGCCGAATTTCTTCTCTGCATCGTACTCGGAAAACGGCTCGGTCAAGCTGAAACCACTATGAGCAATCTCCCCTACTCCACGCCATTTTCGCGGAACCACCCGAAAGACTTGCTTCACCACGTCCTGGGCCGGCCGGTTTCCCTCGCGTCGCACCGAGCGCTTGTACTGGTTTTCGACCTCGGTGCGGCCCTCCTCCAGTTGCCGCACGCACATGAAAATGCCTTGCAAGATGTCCAGCGGCTCGAAACCGGTGACCACAATGGGCACGCGGTACTTGCGTGCGATCGGCTCATACTCTTCGAATCCCATGATCGTGCATACATGCCCTGCGGCGAGAAATCCCTGAGTGCGATTGTCAGGGTAGCTCAGGATGGCCTCAATGGCGGGTGGCACCAGCACGTGCGACACCAGAACGGAGAAGTTCCTGATCCCTGCCTCGTTGGCCTGGTAAACGGCCATGGCATTGGCAGGTGCCGTGGTCTCAAAACCGACAGCGAAGAACACCACTTCGCGATCCGGATTTTCCCGCGCCAGTCTGAGAGCGTCCAGCGGCGAGTACACGATCCTCACGTCGCCGCCGTGTGATTTCACACGGAACAGATCACAAGTACTGCCGGGGACGCGCAACATGTCTCCAAAAGAACAGAAGATTACCCGGGGCGAAGCTGCGATCTGGGTGGCTTTGTCAATCAGCTCCAGCGGTGTAACGCACACCGGGCAACCCGGTCCGTGCAGCAATGTAATCTGTTTCGGCAGCAGCTCGTCGAGCCCGTACTTCACAATCGCATGTGTCTGCCCGCCGCAGACCTCCATGATCGACCACGGCCGCGTAGTGATGCGCGCGATTGCCTTCGCGTATCTATCTGCTGCCTTCGCATCGCGGTATTCGTCAATGAATTTCACACCTTCTCCTCCAATTCCGAGAGATCGCCCATTTCCTGGAGGTATTTGAAGGTGCTCATCGCTTCGGCCTCATCCACGACACTGATAGCGAATCCTACGTGCACAATGACATAATCGCCGACACTCGTTTCGGGTACATAAGCAAGGTTTACATTCTTGACGATTCCGCCAAAACTGACGGAGCCGGAACGCAGTACGCCCTCGCCGTTAATTGCAACGATTTTTCCGGGTATTGCCAGGCACATAGCTCATTCCTCCCGGCGCTGTTCTCACCGCGACCGCCGCGGTGATTCTAGTTTGGAGTTCTACCATCCCCATTTAGACTGACGCGGGCACATACCTCAGGCATGGATTATATACATGCGTTGCTTCGGAGCTAGCAGATTTGCGGAATGGATTCCCACCACAGCTCCGTTCGTATAGGCTCCGATCGTTTGCGGCAAGCGAAGCCGCGTTCCCATAAGAGACAAACAATCCGGTCGATCGCCACTGAAATTGCGGCATTCACAGCAGAACCGACGCCTTCGCCGAAGACACAGGATTCCGGAATCACACCGACGACAAGCAGTTCACGCGGAGCGCAATCCGTTAATCGCAATTGCATGAGGCACTCCTGGAGTCCTTGGTCATGATCGGTCAGACGAAGCTGCGCGAGGGATTTCAACAAATCACTTTCGCGATAGGTATGAACCGATCCAGGCGCTCCCTCCGCATGGACAGCGTCAACTATTACCACGAATTCCCTCCCGCAGAGATAAGGAGCTAGGTCCAGGCCGGGTGTCCCCAAATCATGGATCTCAATGTCCGCACCGAATTCGTATTGCGCTCGAAAGGTTGCGATTGTCGCCGGCCCAAATGCATCATCGCCGAGCAGAACATTCCCCAAGCCAAGAATTGATGCCCGCGGCAATGCGGCTCT
>JAFAGX010000390.1 GCA_019237515.1 Acidobacteriaceae bacterium | reverse complement strand
GTACTGATGGCAGCCGGCACCGATGCTCCTTATCCCGGCGACTTCCAAGGCGAAGGGATCCACCATGAACTCGAGCTGCTGGTCGAGTCCGGCTTAACCCCGCTGCAAGCAATCACCATGGCCACAAAAAATGCGGCAATGATTGTGAATGCCGGGCATGAATGGGGCACTTTGGAGGTCGGAAAGGCTGCAGATATCGTGATCGTGGACGGCAAACCCGATCGAAGTATTCGCGATACCCGTCATATCGTGGCAGTTATGAAAGAGGGAACGATTTTGGATCGCGGTAAGCTAAAGCTCAATTCCGATGCGGATCCCGGTTACAGGCCCGTTGGCGGCCTGGAGGCCCCGGGTACCGAATAAAAGGCTCAGATGAGAAGCAATCTTACGCTGCTGTTTATTCTTTTCCCATTGTTCTGTCTGGCTGATCAGCAATCGCCCACCGCCGAAACAAACTCCCTCGTTTTGAGCCATGTCACCGTGATTGACACGACCGGCGGACCGGCCAAGCCTGACATGACGATCGTTATCATCGGCGACCGTATTGCAGAGATGGGGAAGGACGGGGAAATTCAACCTCCGAAGAACGCAAAAAGTATTGACGGACGTGGCAAGTTTCTTATTCCCGGGCTATGGGACATGCACGTTCACTGGTATGACAAAGATTACTTGCCGCTATTCATCGCGAACGGTGTGACAGGCATTCGCCAAATGTACGGAGTGCCGGCTTTCCAACAGTGGAAGAAGGAAATCCAGACAGGAAAGCTGCTTGGTCCGCACCTGCTGATTCCCAGTCCCATCGTGGACGGCCCGAAGCCAGTGTGGCCAGGCTCAATGGCCGTGACCAATGCGTCCGAAGGGCGACAAGCTGTTGCTGAGATCAAACGGAGTGGCGCCGATTTCGTGAAGGTCTATTCACTTCTTCCCCGTGATGCCTACTTTGCAATCGCGGACGAATCCAAGAAGGAAGGCATACCCTTCGAGGGGCACGTCCCGGATTCCGTTACCCTCCAGGAGGCATCGGATGCTGGCCAATTGACGGTTGAGCATCTCACAGGTGTGCTCGCCGCCTGTTCGAGTCATGAAGCGGAGCTGCTCAAGTCAGCGCAAACAACGGCAGCAGCGATCAATGCGGGACAACTGCCTAGTGTTCGTTTCTGGGGACCCGAGTTTCGCACGCGCCAAAAGCTCGCCTTGGAAACTTACAGTCCGCAGAAAGCCGAAACTGTTTTTGGGCAATTGAAGAAGAACCACACCTGGCAATGCCCTACGCTCACGGTTTTGCGCAGCATGGCATATTCTGACGATCCCTCCTTTACCAACGATCCCAGGTTGAAATACTTGCCGCGCGACATTGTTTCGAGTTGGGACCCGAAGGCTGATCCCTTTCTGAAGGACAAGACAGCTGAGGATTGGGCTATATCCAAGAAGGTTTTCACTAAAGACCTCGAACTCGTGGGCGAAATGGAGCGCGCAGGCGTTGAGATCCTGGCTGGCACCGATACGCTTAATCCTTATTGCCTTCCGGGATTCAGTCTGCACGACGAGTTGGGACTGCTGGTTCAGTCAGGACTAACACCCTTGCAGGCTTTGCAAGCCGCGACACTCAATCCAGCACGCTTTCTGGGGCGAGAGAACGAATTGGGCACGGTTTCCCAAAGCAAAATCGCTGATCTTGTATTGCTGGACGCGAATCCACTCGACGATATAGCTAACACCAGGAAGATCTCGGCTGTGGTACTTGGTGGTAAGTTCTTCTCCCGGTCCTCATTGGATGGAATGCTGGCAAAGATCGAAGCGCTGGCAAGCAGAAAACCTGTAGGCGATATTCTCTTGAAGACCATCCAGGAACAAAATGTCGAGGCGGCGATCAAGCAATACTACGACCTGAAAAGAACTCAACCCGGCGCGTACGATTTCGGCGAGGGCGCTGTAGGCGATCTGGGTGACCGCTTGGTAGAGATGAAGAGGTTCAATGATGCGCTTCGCATCTACCAATTGAATGTCGAGGCAAACCCTTCCTCTTACACCTACGACAGCCTGGGCGAAGCGTGTTTGTCCGCCAGTAACAAGGAGTGTGCCACGAAGAGCTTTCGGAAGGCGCTGGAACTCAGTCCAAACGATATCAATGCGAGCGAATCGCTAAAAAAGCTAAATGCACCATCGAAGTAGTTGAAAGCTGACGACCCGGAAGTCGGCTTGTGGGAAGCGATCCGACAGATGTCCCACGTGTCAGCGTAGTCGTCCGAGGTTTGCAATTTTGTCGCCTTGAAGTGTGCGTTTTCTCCACATTGAACCTGTGTATTCGCACAAGAAGTGCTTTGAAGCGCACAGGATTGTATGTCCGGTGGTGTTTGCAAGTGGTGGGAAATTAAATAAGTAATCCGAGTGAGTGCCCGAAGCACGACCGAAGTTGGGGATCGTCGACTTGCAAACGCAGGCTTGGCTTCGCCGAGCAGAGAAACCCACCCAAGCGAAACCACTTGGGTGGGATCTTTAACTTACATGGTCAAAACCACACGGAACTGGGCTTTGCCGCTCAGCATGCGGTCGTAAGCCTCAGGCGCCTTCTCGAGCGGATAGGTTTCGATCATAGGGCGTACGCCGCTCAATTCCGCGAAGTTGAGCGTGTCCTCGGAATCGGCGGCCGTTCCCGCAGCCCAGCCTTGAATGGTTCGAGTCAGTGGCGTAATGAGCTGCACAGGCGTGACCTGAATAGGATCAAGGCCCGCACCGATCACCATGAGTCTGCCATTGGGCCCGATACCGTCGATCAGCTCAGACATCGCTTTCGAACTAGGGACTGTCGACAGAACGACTTTTGCACCGCCCAGCTTTTGGAGTTCCTCGGCTGCATTCGTTGCTTGACTATCAA
>JAFAGX010000348.1 GCA_019237515.1 Acidobacteriaceae bacterium | reverse complement strand
TTTATCACTAGTCGCCCTTCTGGAAGCGGTGTTCTTCAGCATCAAGGCATCGCCGCTCCTGAGGGCCTTGGCCATGCTCTCGACGTCGCCGACAATCTTTACTAGTTTACCTAACGGCTTGGCCAGCACGTCGGCGGCGGCCTTCGGGCTATTTGCGCAGCCCAAGTAGTCCTGACGATGGACATTCGAAACTAGCATTCGGGATCGCTATAATGGCGCGCTGTCGCTTGTGGCAAAAGTCCAACTCAATTTCCAAAGAGGGCCCGCATGAAACGTGTGTTTATGGCGTTGGTGGCATTGATGGTGTTTCCAGTCCTATCGTTCGCGCAATCAAAAGATGAGCAAAGCAAACAGACTTCCTCCCGGCCCGAAGATCTCAAGCCGGAGCAGCAGGCGAGCAAAGGGTCGGTTACGGTCGGCGGAAAAACTATCGCTTATGACGCGTACGCTGGCACCATCATCGTCCATCCCAAAGGCTGGGATGACCTCCCGCAGAACCAGGACCAGGAAGACAAGAACTTGCCTGCCCAGGCAAGCATGTTCTATGCGGCATATTTCCAGTCCGGCGAGCCGAGCAGCAAGCGGCCGATAACTTTTTTTTACAACGGTGGCCCGGGATCTTCGACAGTTTGGCTACACATGGGAGCGTTTGGTCCGAAACGGGTGGTGACGCTGGATGATTCGCACACGCCCGCTGCGCCATATCCGATCGTAAACAATGATTACAGTTTACTGGACGCAAGTGACCTGGTTTTTGTGGATGCACCGGGAACAGGCTTCAGCCGCATCGCCGGCAAAGATAAAGAGAAGGCATTCTACGGCGTTGACGTAGATGCAGAGGCATTCGCCGATTTCATTGCGCAATTTCTTGCGAAGTACGGGCGATGGAATTCGCCAAAGTATTTGTTTGGTGAAAGCTATGGCACAACCCGTTCGGGAGCGTTGATCAATCTGCTTGAAACCGACCGTTTGATCGATTTCAACGGCGTTATTCTACTGTCGCAGTGTCTGGGTTACGACAACGGAGCCGATACCCCGCAACTCAATCCCGGGATCGATCTTCCCTACCAATTAGCGCTGCCAACTTATACCGCGAGCGCCTGGTATCACCATAAATTGCCGGACTCGCCAAGAGATCTAGCACCGCTGCTTACAGAAGTAGAACATTTCGCGATGACCGATTACGCCCTCGCGCTCGCCGCGGGATCCGCGTTGAGCGCTGAGCAACGTCACGCGATTGCAGCGAAGCTGCACCAGTACACGGGATTGCCGGTGGATTACGTTGAGAAATCGGACCTTCGTGTCAATGCGGGTCAGTTCGAGAAAACTCTAATATCCGAGAGCGATACCACCACGGGCCGCCTCGACACTCGCTTCTCCGGGCCTACTTTTGACCCGCTCAGCAAGGAAGCGGAATACGATCCGCAGTCGGCGGCCATCGGGTCAGCTTATGTCTCGGCCTTCAACGATTACGTGCGCAGGGACTTGAAATTCGGCGAAAACCGCGAATACAAGCCAGAAATTGATGTTGAGAAGAATTGGAACTTCTTACACCAGCCACCCGGTATCAAGTTTCCTTTGCCGCAGGCGGTCAATGTCATGGTGGACCTGGCGAATGCCATGAAATACAACCCAGACCTGAAAGTAATGGTGAACGCGGGATATTTCGATTTGGCAACCCCATTTTTTGAGGGCGTGTATGAGATGCAGCATCTACCGATTCCGCCGAAGCTGCAAAAGAATATTGAGTTCAAATTCTATGAGTCCGGCCACATGGTGTATGCCCACGAAGCTTCGTTAACAGACTTGCATAAAAATGTGGCTGGGTTCATCCAAGCCACCGCGAATATGAAAGGCAAGTAGGCGCGCGATTCACCTGGTTAATCCCGCTGCCCCCGGGCGCCAGTGTTGTGGTTTATTGCTGTTGCTGCACCACAATAAGCTCTAGTGCATCTGGTGGGAGCGCACTCTGTAGTTTCAGGCTGTCTCCCTGGCTGCGCTTATCGTCAATGAGATCGAGATTCTGAGTTTGGCTAATTCGATATCGCTGCACGCGGCATGACTTCTTGCCCCAGGGCAAATGGTTGATCGTCAGATCGTAGCCGCCGTTGTTTCGATAAACGATATCCGTTCGTCGCGACAAAAATTTGAATTTGGAGAAGTCGGGCAGCGGTGCCCACTTAGCCACGTCCGCCGGAAGTTCCATCTTACTCGGCTCGAAGTTAGACGGAATCGCGTAATTGCTAACTAAAATTTGAATTGTTTTTTTGTCTGCCGAACTCCCCGCCAAAATTGCAAAGCCGAATGTATCGCCGCCTGTGACCGCGAGCCGCAGCGGCGTGTCTTGCATTCCCCCCATCGCCTTGAATGCGTAAGCTGTCTTGAAATAGCCGCCATTCAAATCGAACAGTCCCATCCATGCGCCGTCGCCGCGATAAAAGTGTGCCAAGTCGACCGGCGCATCTTGCAGATAGCTGAGCACGGCGCCGATATAGGCCGCATTTTCTTCGCCGCGCAGCCGTGCCTGTTGCTTCTCCGTGAAGTCAGGAGTCAGGTTCCATTCCGACAAAATGCTCTCGGCTTTCGGATAACCGTGCGCATCGAGCAAGGAGCGAATTTCTCGTCCCAGGCGAACTGCGTCGTATGGATCAGCCGACGAGTCTGCATAGGTATGCCATGAGTAGAAATCGAGTGGCAAGTGATGTGCCGCACAGTAATCGATGAAGCCCTCGCGATAGGCATCCGGGTTGGAGGCAATCGCTTTTGCATCGCCGCCAACCTTGAGCATCGGATCCGCAGACTTCAGGGCCCGGGCCGTTTTCTCGTATAGCAAGTAAAACTGCTCAGGGGTGCCGGACCAGAAAAGCGCCTCCGGTTCATTCCAGAACTCCCAGTAACGTATCGCGTAGTGAAAGCCGTTTGCCCATCCGCGGTTGTAGTGCATGGCAACGTGTTTCACTACGTTGGCGTACTTGTCAAAATCCGGAGGCGGGCTTACGTTGTTTGCTCCCCAACTGCGGCCAATGCGGTAGTAGACCTCGGCTCCAGTGGCGTGAATGGCGGCGAGAACACCGTCGGTAGGACCAAAATTGTAGCTCTCCGGCTCGTCGGGATCGGCACTCCAATCAGGAAAGATGATGCTCGCGTTTCCTGACTTTACTACTCCAGCGCGCTGCGACCAATCTGGAATTAGCCAGGCAAGCATCGGGTTATCTACGGTGAATTGCGCATCGATATCAGTCGGCCCCATGTAATCGTGGGTTCGGACCTGGTTCACTCGAAGCTCTTTGTATTGCTCGATAAGGTTGGGAAGACCCGCCATTACGGGGATGGGCGGCCCGTTGAGACCCTGCAACGACCGGATGTGGCCGACTACCTTTGCAGCATCGACCTGAACTGAACGAAACCCTTGGGTTGGGGTATTCTGCGCGCCGGCGATCGCACAAACCAGCACGAAACAGAGGCGGTAAAGAGAAACATGCATATCGACTCCGCCAATCACAGTGGAGTTCTTGGCTGCCTATCACTCATAAAGGTTCTGCCACGCCTAAATCTCTATTTATTTCAGGCCGTCTACAACGTAGAGGTCCGACAGAATTCGGAAATAATCGTAGGCGTAGCTTTTGCGATCGGCGCTGAAGTGGGCCCCACCTACGGTAACAACGCCCGCTGGGTCGGATGGCGACAAGGTCTTCACATCTTCTATTTTTGAGGATCCAACATAAACGCGCATGACTCTCGCTGGATTTCCCGGCTTCATCACGAGGAGACTCTTGCCATCCTTTTCCCAATCGATGATGAAATCATTCGGGTCGAGCGTGAAATCAAACGGCTGCGGATCGCCGCCCTCGAGCGGGTATAACCAGCGCTTTCTCTCGGAGTCGCGAGCCAAAAGGAATTTGCCATCAGGCGAAACAAGCAATCCGAGAGTTCCTTCCGGTGTAACGGGTCGCATTTTGCCGCTGTCCAAATCCATCCAGTAAGTGCGCGGCCCGTGGTTGGTGTCGAAGGCAGAAAAAATAAGTGCACGTCCAGATGGAACCCACCGGACCCGGGTATGCTCGAGCGAATCATTCGTGACTACCCGCGGTTGCCCTGCTCCCGTGGGTAGTAGTTCGATTTGCGACGGAGAAGCAAGATTAAGCGCTGCGACCCATTTGCCGTCGCGCGAAAGATCAGGAAATTCACCGCTGCCCAAGCGAACTGCGGGGCTGCCATCCATTCCGCGCATGAATACGGAATAATTGCTGCCTACCCCTTCTCCACTTTCAAAAAATACAAGGTTCTTGCCGTCGGGCGAGACGTCGGCAAGCAAACTCCAGTCGAACCAGGAAAGATCTCGTTCATTTTTGTCGCCATCGTGGAAACCAAGAATGCCGAAGTGATCACTCTCGACCGTAAGCAATGCGCGACCGTTTTTGGTGATGTCCTGTATGGTCAGCACACCGGGAACCCGGAGCACCAGGCGTTCTTTCCCGGACAGATCCATGGCATAGAGTGCCCGCGACGAACCTTCTTTTGAGGCTGTAAACCACACTTCTTTCTGATCGGGTGACCACGCGAGTCCCTGAACCGTAATAAAGAAGCTCGATGCGAGTTTGATGTGACCGTTGCGGTCGAGAATGACCACTCGACCGTCATCGCCATTTGGTACGTGATCAGCGACGGCGATCATGTCGCCGTGCGGCGAGAAACGCACATGGCTCACCCAGCCGCGTGGCTGATAAATGATTTTTCCGACTGGGAACTGCAGGTTGTCACCGCGCTCGGCGACCCTGGTAATGGCGATATCAGAGCCATCCGGCGTCCAATCGGCCCACGTAACATCGTCCGCTACTTCGCGCGGCGCGCCACCGGCGAGCGGCACTCGCCCCAGAGTCCCGGAGGCAGTAAAGGGCGACATTTGGCGGTGATCCATGTTCACCGCGAGTTCGCCATTGGGCGACACGCTGAGCAATTGCGTTTTCTCCAAGCCGAGTGAACGCGAGTCGGTGCTATCGAAACGAGTTGTGAACAACTCTGTGGGCCGGCCTTCGAGGGCCGCGCCATAAATGATCGTCTGACCGTCCGGAGAGAACCGCGCTGCTAAGATCGTCCCGCGGCGGAACGTCAGGCGGTGGAAGTGAGGGATGGCTGCTCGGGAAGAACGCTGGCCCGCTAGATAAACGATGGCCAATGCGGCGCACAGAAGGACGGCGGCGGCAACGGGCAACAGCCACCGTCTGCGCTCGCGAGCTGGCGCTATCGATTGCTTGCCTGACGTGGTCGAGGGCGAGACGCCGGTCAGAACGTCCAGACCAAACGCGACATCGCTGATTGAGTGGAAGCGCTGCGCGGGATTTTTCTCCAGGCAATGTCGCACGATGCGTTCCAGTGCCGGAGGCACATTGAGAGAAGTTTCCGCAAGTTCCGGCGGCTCTTCTTTTAGAATCGCGCTCATGGTGTCGGCTGCAGTCTCCCCATGGAACGCGCGTTTGCCCGAAATCATCTCGTAGAGAATGGCGCCGAAAGAAAAAATGTCCGAGCGAGGATCCGCGTCTTTTCCGCGAACTTGCTCCGGTGACATGTAGCCGACCGTACCCATGACCACACCGGGTTCGGTCACGGCCTGGATGGTCGGGGCATCCCCGCTTTCGCGCGATAATTCCGGACGGGTTAACTTTGCCAGACCGAAGTCGAGGATTTTTACCCGGCCATCATTCGTGATGAAAAGATTTTCAGGTTTCAGATCGCGATGGACAATGCCTTTGTCGTGGGCAGCCGCTAGCCCTCGTGCAACCTGCAATGAGTAATCGATACCTTTTCGGATCGAGAGGCGACCTCGCTTCAAACAGTCTCGTAGCGTCTCTCCTTCGAGCAATTCGGAGACGA
>JAFAGX010000293.1 GCA_019237515.1 Acidobacteriaceae bacterium | reverse complement strand
ATATCCGAGCTTGGCTTTGTCTCTAACCGGGCCGCCGAAGTCGCCGCCGAAAATGTTCTGCTTCACTACTACTTTGCCAAGAAAATAATCGTGAGCGTCGAGCGAGGTGTTCCGGAAATATTCCCAGAGATCTCCATGGAACTTTGCCGTACCGCCGCGCAGCGTCGCGTTGATGTTCCCACCGCCATTGCGTCCCTGGCTAGCGTCATAAAGACTCGTCGAAACCTTGAACTCCTGGATCGCATCAGGATTTGGCAGCGGCGTGTAGGTCAACTCGCCAAATGCGTAATCGGCCGCGGAAATGCCATCGATCAGGTAATTGTTATTGTCTTCCCGCCCCCCGTTCACATGGATAAACACCTGTCCCCGTCCCAACTGTGCAGCATTGTTAAGGTCAGAAGTCGCTCCTGCTGAAAGTGTCAAAATCTGCTGGAAATTGCGCGTCGCCAGGGGCAGGGAATTGATCGTCGAATATCCCAGGGATTCTCCGGTGGTCGAATTCGTGGTGTTCACCGCCGCCACTTCCGACTGAACTTCCACCACCTCCTGCACCGTCGATGGTTTCAAGCTCGCCGTCAGCCGCGTGGTCTCCGTGATTCGCACCACAATCCCAGGAAATCTCGTCTTGGCAAATCCCGCGGCGCTGATCTCCAGCGCGTAATTTCCGACCGGCAGCAGCGGCGCGGTAAACAAACCAGAGCTGTCCGTTGTCAGTTGGCGCTCGATCTGTCCCGTGCTTTCGCTGATGACCTCCACTCGCGCGCCTGCCAGCACTCCTCCCGACGAGTCCTGCACCGTCCCATTAATGGCTCCCGTGGCTCCGCCTTGTGCGAACGCCATTTCCGTCAAGAAAAGACACACTGCCAATGCTGCGGCAATCTTACGTGTGTAAGTCATTCTTCCCCCTTTGCACCTGAACAAAAGTAGTGCGGCACCCAATTCAGATAAGGACGGCAAAATGAGAGGTGGAGCTGAAGTATGTATCAGGGCGATATATCATCCAGAGTACATGTTTTTCAAGTCTTTAATTATTGACTGCCCCGGTTTCCTCACCTTTTCACAGCGTTCTTTGCGAAGTAGGGTGGGAATTCTGAAACTGTGTCTTCCTCTGTGTTCCCCTGCGTCCTCTGTGGTAATAATCTTTGGGGAGAATCCATGACCTGGGCAACAAAGCTGGTGAAACCCTACCGCGTCGAAGATGGCAAGAAGTTTCGCTTCAAAGAGTTCGATCCCGCTGACACCGGGCACCTACGCTCGAAAGAGCATGCAAAAGAGTTATTAGAGCGCGGCATCGCCGAAATGGCTGAACTGCAGGACAAGCTCTACGCCCAGGACCGCTGGGCTTTGCTCCTCATTTTCCAGGCCATGGACGCTGCCGGTAAAGACGGTGCCATCAAGCACGTCATGTCGGGGGTCAATCCGCAAGGCTGCCAGGTCTACTCATTTAAGGTGCCCTCCGAAGAAGAGCTGAACCACGACTATCTCTGGCGAAACATGCGCCGGCTTCCCGAACGTGGCCACATCGGCATTTTCAACCGCTCATATTATGAAGAAGTTCTGGTCGTCCGCGTGCATCCCGAAGCTTTCAAACACGAACGGATTCCCGAATCCCTTGTCACCAAAGATATCTGGAAACAACGTTTCAAAGATATCTCTGCATTCGAAGACTATCTGACACGCAACGGAGTCATTGTTCGCAAGTTCTTTCTCAACGTGTCCAAGAAAGAACAGAAAAGACGTTTCCTCGCCCGGCTTGACGAGCCTGAGAAGAATTGGAAGTTCTCCGCCGCTGATATTCGCGAACGCGCTTGCTGGGATGACTACATGAGCGCCTACGACGAGCTGATTACCCACACGGCCAGCAAGCACGCTCCCTGGTATATGGTTCCTGCCGATAACAAATGGTTTACGCGGGTCGTTGTCGCGGCCGCCATCGTCGACACACTGGAGAGCCTGAATCTCGCTTATCCCACAGTCGATCCGGACAAGCGCAAAGACCTCGACGCCGCCCGCAAACAACTCGAGGGCAAGACCTCTTAGAACTCGAAACCTGAAACCTTGGGATGCCCCGCCCTTCACGAGAGCGTTCTTGGCGACGGAAGGCGGAAGGCAACTAGCCTTGACACTGCCTCAACCTGCTGAGACATTAATTAGGGTTCGGATCGACCGATCGCGCATTGTATCGCAGCGAACAAAAATCAAAGATGCCCGCGCACAAAATCCTTTGCATCGATGACGAGACCGTCGGTCTCGCTGTGCGCAAAATGATGTTGGAATCGGAGGGTTTCCAAGTCGTCACCGCAGCCGACGGCAAAACCGGCCTGCAACTCTTTTCCGATGCCAGCTTCGACTTGGTCGTCCTCGACTATTCCATGCCGGGCATGAACGGTGGCGAAGTCGCCGAGGCAATGCGCCAGATTCGCCCCAAGACGCCCATCATTCTGCTTTCTGCCTATGTCACCTTACCTGATGAGCACGTCAAATTGGCCGACGCCTACGTCACCAAGGGCGAGTCCACCGAAGTCCTGCTAACCCTGATTCGCACGCTGATCGGACGCAATGGAGACCAAGCCGCATGACGACGAGCCAACGAGTTTTTCGCCGCCAGATCCGGTCCCTGGTGATTGTTCCCCTGATCATGTTGTCAGCCATTGTCGCTCTCCTCGCATTTCAGGTACACAGATTGACCACGGCCCAGGCCTGGGTTGATCACACCGATGTGGTCCTCGGTCAGGCCAGACTTTTGTTGCGCTTCATCATCGACCAGGAAACCGGGCTGCGTGGCTACTTGCTCACTGATGATCAGCATTTCTTGCAGCCCTACCACCAGGCCGAACAAGCGTTGCCCGGCCTTTTCCAGCAACTCAATGCCAACACCGCCGACAATTCTGCGCAGCAGCAACAGTTATCGGTCATTCAACGCAGTTACGATCAATGGCACACCTACGCTCAGGATGCCATCGCGCGAGCTCACCAGGGCGATACCGAGGTCAATTCAGTCGCTTTCACCTTAGCCGGAAAGCAGATGATGGATTCCCTGCGCCAGCAGCAGCAGAGTTTTGTCGATCACGAGGATCAACTCAAGGTGCTTCGCGCCCAGCATTCCCAAGTCGCGGAGCAGGCCGTCAACTCGACCCTCCTGGGCTTATTTGTCATTTTCGCTTTCGTTTTGCTGACCCAGACCCGCCGCAGTATTCGCTCCGTTGATTCGGAATACGCCGCAATTCTTGACAATCTGCAAAAGCGAAGTGCCGAACTCAGCGCCAGCCGCGAGCGCCTTCACGTCACCCTCCGCAGCATCGGCGACGGTGTCATTGTCACCGATGCCCAAGGCAAAATTACATTTCTCAATCCCGTTGCCGAGAAGCTCACCGGATCATCACTCGATCGCGCCAACGGGCAGCCGCTGGGCCGGGTCTTCAACATCATCAACGAGGAAACTCGCAAACCTGCTGAGAGTCCTTTCGACAAAGTCATGCGCCTGGGCACGGTTGTCGGTCTCGCGAATCACACCGCTTTGGTGCGGGATGATGGAAGTGAGATTTCCATCGATGACAGCGGCGCTCCCATTCGCGGTGAAGATGGCCAGATTCACGGCGTCGTGCTGGTTTTTCGCGATGTCACCGAGCAGAACGAAATGCTGAAAGTTTTGCAGATGAACGAAAAATTGGCTGCAGCCGGAAAGCTGTCCGCCAGTATCGCCCACGAGATCCACAACCCGCTTGAAACTGTGGGCAATCTGCTCTTTCTTATCCGCAAGCAGTCCAATTCCGACATGCAGAAACTCGTCACTATGGCGGACCAGGAACTCTCCCGCGTGGTGCAGATCACCAAGAACATCCTCAGTCTCTACCGCGAATCAAGGAAATTGATTCCGCTGAAGTTGAGCGAGGTTTTGGAGAGCGTCAGTTTGATTCTGCAGCGCCCAATCCGCGACAAGCAAATCGCTCTCTCCACCCGCGTTCTCACTCAGGCCCCGATCTCCGCCTTCCCCGCTGAAATGCGGCAGGTAGTTTCGAATTTAATGACGAATGCGATTGACGCTGTTCCAACCGGTGGCCAGATCGAAGTTTCCATCGAAGAGGTCCCGCTCAAGGACTCGCAACCGGGCGTAATGCTGATGGTGCGCGACAACGGCCACGGTATCTCCCACGAGCATCGCGCAAAAGTCTTCCAACCCTTCTTTACCACCAAGGGCGAGAACGGGACCGGCCTCGGCTTATGGATTACCCACGGTATCGTCTCTAAGATCGGTGGCTACATTGAAATTGCTAGCGACACTTCGCCCGAGAATCACGGAACCACATTCAAACTCTTCTTTCCCCGCCTCGCCACTGAAGCCCGCGCCGCCGATTAACTGAGAACCGAGAACCGCCAACTGAGAACTGGTCAGCGTCGAAGGTGCCGCCCTAGGCACACTTCTAGCCAACCTGTACTCAATATTTTGGGAGCCTCTCATCCCGACATAACATAAAATATTCGCGTGAGCGCCCCCATTGCCCAGGAACCGGGCCATGATGAGAATCCTCGTGTCGTTCTCTTCGGCCCGCGCCTCAAAGCGCAGCGCGAGAAGCGTGGCATCACTCTTGAGCAGATTTCAAAGTCCACCAAAATCGGCACTCGTTTCCTCGAAGCCTTAGAGGAAGATCACTTTGAACGCCTTCCCGGCGGTATTTTCAATAAAGGTTTCGTGCGAGCCTATGCACGCTG
>JAFAGX010000280.1 GCA_019237515.1 Acidobacteriaceae bacterium | reverse complement strand
TCAGATGACTTACCATCCCAAGTTCCCCTATGAATTGCAATACAACCTCAACTTGGAACGGGAAGTCGCGCCGGGTACTATTCTCAGTGGAGGATATTTTGGTGCGCGTGGGAACCATCTTCCCCGCGAGGCAGAGGCCAACCCTTGGGAACCTGCCTTGGGTCATCGCTATAACCCGAACTTGCCTTCCCCTCTGTTGCAGGATCTGACCGATTCACAATCTTTCTACAATTCATTTCAACTGTCCGTGTCGCAACAACAGGCCCACAACATTTCCTGGCAGGCGTTCTACACGTTCTCTCATTCCATCGATGATGCCTCTAGCAATATCTCCATAGAAGCCGTAAATGAACCGCCCACGACTCAGGATCCCTTCAATCGCAAGGGCGACCGGGGCCGGTCAGGATTCGACATTCGACATAATTTCGTTGCCAACGTTGTTTATGAACTCCCTTTTGGACGTAAGAGCCAATTGGGTGGCTGGCAGATCTCGGCGATTGCCAACGTTCATAGCAATGTCCCTTTTACTCCGGTAGTGGCCTTCGACAACGCAGATTTGCAATCGCTACTGACATCGGAGAGACCAGACCTGATTGGAAATCCTTACGCTGGTGTTTGTCCAAACGGCGCAAGAGTGGGAAATGCATCATGCTGGTTCAATCCTAGCGCGTTTGCGGTACCCGCTCCGGGTCAGTTCGGCGATGCTGGACGAAATAGCCTGCGTGGTCCCGGGTTCGCGGAATTCGATTTGGCGCTCCAAAAAGCCTTCCAATTGAGGGAAGGCGCGAAGATTACTGTTGGCGCGGAGGCCTACAATCTGTTGAATCGTCCAAATTTTGCAGTCCCCAGTAACACGCAGAGTCCGCTTACGCTTGGAGGGAACGGAGATGCCGTGTTTGGGGGTCCAAAGGGTAATTTCGCTAACAACGTCGGACGAATATTCACGACGGTGAGCAGCGGACGCCAGATTCAACTCGACGCACGGTTGACTTTCTAATATCGCGATACTTCGTGTTCGCCGTGAGCGTTGGAAACGTTTTCTAGTCAACGCTCCTGACCCTGCTCATCGATATTTTTTAACTACGCATCTGAACCCGTCGGACGGGAGAGAATGCACGGTGAAACCGCTCAGGACACAAGCTTCACATATCGAACACCCGGACCGAGGAGAGCGGGCACCGAGCACCGATCAAAGCGCACTCGACCTAATTGTCAGCGCAATTCCAGGACTGGTGTGGTCGGCGCGTCCCGATGGATCTGCGGAATTCTTCAATCAGCAATACCTTACCTTTGTGGGGCTTCCACTGGACCAGTTACAGGGCTCCGGCTGGACCGTTGCCGTTCATCCGGAGGATCTCGGCGCTCTGCTCGCGACCTGGCAATCGATTTTGGCTGCTGGTACAGCCGGAGAAGCCGAAGCACGACTGCGCCGCTCGGACGGTGAGTATCGCTGGTTTCTATGTCGCGCTACACCAGTGCGCGATCAATCTGGATCGATAGTTAAATGGTTCGGGATAAACACTGACATTGAAGACCGCAAGCGAGCCGAGCAAGCTTTGGCTGCAAGCCAGGGCAGCCTCGAAGTGTTCATGGATATGATCCCAAGTCTGGGATGGTCGGCTCGTCCAGACGGCTACGTCGACTTCTTCAATCAGCGCTGGTTTGACTACACAGGCATGACCGCCGATCAGGCGCAGTGCTGGGGCTGGAGATCCGTGGTTCATCCGGACGACCTCAAGGGACTTGTGGAGTATGGCCAGTCATGTTTGGCTTCCGGCAAGCCTATTGAGACAGAAGCGCGGATGCGTCGTTTCGATGGTGCATATCGCTGGTTCTTGTTTCGCGCGAACCCATTGCGAGACGAATCTGGAAAAATCGTCAAATGGTATGGGATCAACATAGATGTAGAGGATCGCAAGCGGGGAGAAGACGCCCTGCGCGCGAGGGAAGTGTCCTGGCGGCAGATTGTCGACAACATTCCCGGACTCGTGGCTACGATGGGCGCAACGGGCGAAGTCGAGTTCCTTAACCGCCAGACCCTGGAGTATTTCGGCAAGACAGCTGAGGAGTTGAAGAACTGGTCACTCATCGGCGCCGTCCATCCTGACGACCTTCCTCGTGTAATCGAAGCCCGGAAAAATGCCGTCGAAACGGGGCAGGTGTATGGCATAGAGCACCGTTGTCAACGTGCGGATGGGGTCTACCGATGGTTCCAGGTTCGCGGCCTCCCTGTACGAGACACGGCAGGGAGGACAAACGCATGGTACCTCCTCCTTACAGACATACACGACCGAAAGCGGATTGAGGAAGAGCTGCGCCAGAGTGAGGAAACGGCTCGCTCGATGGTCGATAGCATCGACGGCCTCATCATGACGGCTACACCGCAGGGTGAGGTCGAATCCGTCAACGACCAAGTCCTAGATTACTTCGGGAAAAGCCTCGAAGAATTGAAGGATTGGCGTACCAACAACGCCATTCACCCAGACGATCTCTCTCGTGCGCTGGCTCTGTGGGCGCACTCCGTCGAAACCGGTGAGCCGTACCAGTTTGAGCAGCGTCTTCGACGGGCCGACAGTGCATATCGCTGGTTTCGTGTGAGTGGAAGATCTCTGCGCGACGCTCAGGGCCAAGTCGTCCGCTGGTACGTCCTGCTTACGGACATTGACGAACGCAAACGCGCCGAGTTGGAGCTAAGGCGTGCCTATGACAGTTTCACGGACGGCCAGCGGCTCAGCCACACCGGCAACTTCACCGCGGACATCGTGGCGGACGAGCACATCTGGTCCGCGGAACTCTACCGCATCTTCGAGTTCGATCCCGCGGCCAAGATCACGGTGCAGATGGTTCGCGATGTCATCCACCCCGAAGATCTGCCATCCTTCGAAGCTCACTTCGCGCGCTCCCTAGGCGGGGCAGATTTCGATCTGGTCTATCGCATCGTCACGCGGAGCGGAAAGGTGAAGTATGTCCGTTCGATCGGCCGCGTGACTGAACGGGTCGAAGGTCGGCCGCTGTTCATAGGTGCCATTCAGGACGTGACAGAGAGCAAGATTGCCGAGGAAGCCCTGAACCGGGCTCGTTCCGAGCTTGCGCATGTCGCGCGGGTCGCAACGCTGAACGCGTTGACAGCTTCGATCGCACATGAAGTCAACCAACCGCTCTCGGGCGTCGTTACCAACGCTAGTACGTGCCTTCGGTTTTTGGATAGCGATCCCCCAGACGTTGACAGTGCGCGTGAAACAGCGCGGCGGACCATTCGCGACGGCAACCGCGCTTCGGCTGTGGTCACTCGGTTGCGTGCGCTGTTCAGCAAGAACCAATTCACGCTGGAACCGGTAGATTTGAACGAGGCCACGCGAGAAGTGATTGCACTCTTGTTGAGCGATCTTCAGCGGAATCGTGTGGTCCTCCGGCCGGAGTTTGCCGACGATCTCCCGCCCGCCACCGGCGACCGGGTGCAACTCCAGCAAGTCATCCTGAACCTGCTACGAAATGCTTCGGATGCGATGAACACTGTCGAAGATCACCCGCGAGAACTGGTTATCAGAACCGAACGGGATGCAGGAGACCAGGTGCGCCTTATCGTGAAAGATGTAGGAGTCGGGTTCCCACCTGAAGTCGGAAATAAACTCTTCAAAGCTTTTCACACAACGAAAAAGGACGGAATGGGGATCGGTCTGTCCGTCAGCCGTTCCATCATTGAGGCTCATCATGGTCATTTATGGGCAACGTCTAATGATGGCCCAGGAGCAACCTTTTCATTCTCCATTCCTTGTGAAACTGACACCAAGGTGCACTAGACGAATCCCTGAGAGTGGCACATCCTTCTGTCATGGCTGCACGGTCGAGCCAATGCCACCGGTCAGTTGACTCTACCCTAGCCAATTCATCGGAGAGAGATGAGTGACCAATAAACTGGTTGTGGCCGTCGTTGACGACGACGAATCCGTCCGCGAATCGTTGCACGACTTGCTCAGGAGTTTCGGCTTTTCAGCCCACGAGTATTCATCTGCGGAAGAGTTCCTCGCGTCTGACGGCATTGGCCAAACGGAATGTCTGGTCTTGGACATCGCCATGCCGGGGATGACTGGCCTCGACCTGCAGCGAGAGCTAAAAGCCCGCGGACGAGAGATTCCAACTGTCTTCATCACAGCAAGTAGGGACGGGGCGGTCCGCGAACAAGCCCTCCAGGAAGGAGCAGTGGCGGTCCTGTTCAAACCATTCAGCGACGCGGCTTTACTTGATGCGCTGAATGCAGGGCTTCAGGCGAAATGAAATTATCGCAACGCTCCAAGAATCTTGGTAGTATTCTCGGGTATTTGGATGTACCTTGTAGTCTTGTTCGACGGCTCGAAAAAAATAGTCCAACTATAGTCCAATAAGTGTGTTTTGCTGTCTTTCACCCGACTTTCTGTCGTTCCCGGCGACGCCAAGTCGTTGAAATGTGACACTGTCGTTTAAGTGGCTGAACTCATAACCCAAAGGTCGGTGGTTCAAATCCACCCCCCGCAACCAACGAAATCATACGGTTACGGGCAATTCGGCAGTTGTAGCGACTGTCCAAACCTGTCCAATAAGGGGAACTGGCCCACAGTTCCCCTTAATTATTGAATCGAGACCTGCTGATTCATTTCTCTTCTGAGGACTCGCTGCACGATTGGCCGATTGGCTTTTCGCTTCGCAATTGCTGAAGCATTGCCATACTGATCCATCGTGGTTGAGATGTGAGCGTGCCGCATCAGTTTCTGCTGTACTCCCATTGGTGCTCCCGTTTCGTCCAGCCACGCACGATATGTGTGACGAAACGTATGGAATCCAATCCTGCCGAGTCCCAGCTTGACGCCTACTGGAACCAAGTAGTCGGCGCGAATTGAGTCGGCGTGGTACGGACGTCCCGTCGCTGGACTCGGGAAGACCCACTGTTGTTCCGTTTTCGCGCAGAGTTCCTGCCACTTCTTCAGAACAGCAATGAAGCTCTTCTCGAGAGGAACCTCGTCCTGCGAATACTCTGTTTTCAGCCGGTTCAGATGTTTTCCTACGGCTGACCTCTGGATCAGAACGACCGATAGTTTGAAGTCGAAGTCTGTCCACCGGAGACCGAGGATCTCGCTTATTCGCAATCCGAAGCACAAAGCAATGAGCACCATTGTTCGATATGGCTGAACGAGTTTGTCGAGTATCTTCCATGCGTCCCGCACCTGAAGAACACACGGACGTTTTCTCCGCTTGCTGATGCCTTTCACTTCGACCAGTTCCATGGGATTGCGTTGAAC
>JAFAGX010000217.1 GCA_019237515.1 Acidobacteriaceae bacterium | reverse complement strand
CTTCCTTTTCGAACTTGCGCTCGCCATGGACGGTCAGCGTGTTGTTTTCGATGCGGACATCGATGTCTTTCTCATCGATTCCCGGCACCTCGATCTTGAGGGTGACATTGTGCTCATCCTCGTAGACGTCGACGGGCGGAGCAAAATTGCCGGTGCTCAAAGCGTCTTCCCGACCCTCACCATACGAGTCGTGAAAAAGCCGGTTCATGCGGTCTTGCAGAGTATTGAACTCGCGGAACGGATCCCAACGGGTCAAAATCGTCATTGCTAAATCCTCCTTCAGAAATCTTGATGTTTGGCACTTCCAATACATTGGATGCCTGGTTAGTATGAAAGAAGCATAAAATGTGAGTGTATTATTGTCAATATAGATATTAGCTTTAATTTCAGTTGTTTACATTGATGATCACGCACTTGAGGTACGCAGTTTCGGGCACATTTATCAGCTTCGGATGATCTTTTGCCTGACCTCGGTTTTCCAGAAGACGCAGATTCTTGTGAACATCCTGGCCAGCCGCGCGGATCATTTCCAGGAATTCACTTTCGCTCACATGGTAAGAGCAGGAGCAGCTGACCAGAATGCCGCCGGGACGGAGCATCTTCAGGGCGCGGAGATTCAGTTCTTTATAGCCACGAAGCGCCGTAGGGACGCTCTTCTTGGTCTTGGCGAAGGCTGGCGGATCAAGAACAATGACATCGTATTGCCGCCCTGACTCCGCGTAGTCGTGCAATAGATCAAACGCGTTAGCCTCGATCCACTCGATCTCCCGTCCGTTCAGCGCGGCATTACGGTCTGCCATTTCGAGTGCCGGGCGTGAACTGTCCACCCCCGTCACGCTTGAGCATCGGTCAGCCAGGTGCAACGCGAATCCACCCTGATAGCAGAACACGTCGAGGGCTTCTCCGTGTGCGTACTGCGCGGCTGCCGCGTAGTTCTCCCGCTGATCGAGAAACGCTCCGGTCTTCTGGCCTTCGAGTGCGTCGAAGTAGAACTTCACCCCATTCATGGTGAAGATGGTGGCCGTCTTTTCGCCTTGTACCAGGCCGGAGAGGCGCGTCGGCAGATCCTCCAGCTGGCGGATCTTAGGTTCGACGCGTTCGACAATAGCGGCCGGCTTCAGCGTGTTCAACTCCGAAATAACAGTGCGGCGGACGGCCTCGGCGTCCATTGCCTGGGTGAGAACTTGAAAGGAAAGCACGTCGTTGTATTTGTCGACGATCAGACCGGGGAGAAAGTCGGCCTCGCTGAATACCACGCGGTAGGCATCGGTATCCCGGACCACTAGCTTTCGATATGCGATCGCATCCTGCAGCCTGCGGCGAAGCAGCGTGTCAATGTCGTCTATGGGCTCACGGGAGAGCAGGCGAATGGCGATTTGCGATGACGTGCTATAGAAGGCAGTGCCCAGGGACCTGCCCCGCTCGTCGGCCACCTGGACAAAGGATCCGGGAGCAATGCCGTCGGCAGAGATCACATCCGATCGGTAGACCCAGACGTGGCCATCTTTCAGGCGCTGAGCGCCGCGTGCAGACACAGTGACCCGCGGGGTCGCTGCTTCAGGAGGCATGGCTTGATTCTAAAACTCCCGAGAGGTAACGCACCTGGGGATTACAAAATTGTCTCTCGCGGGAAATCTCCATTCTCTCAAGTGCTTTCGGCAGGGTTTTTGAGTGCTATCGCCTGATTTTAGAAACTGACTTCCGAGTTGTCCATCACTGGCTCACGGTAAAAGGTCCAAATCCACTATTTCGACCTAGACCAACAAGGAACCATATGGTGTAGAGTGTTCAACGTCTCCGACCCCAAGAAGGAGGGTGCCTATCGGAATGCCAAACTTGAAGAGGCTTATGACGCGACGTGGGTTCCTCGAACGCAGTTCAGCGGCCTTGGCAGGTGCAGGGATGATCGGGAACGCATATGCCACCCGGTCCGTACTCAGCTCCCAGAGTGGCAGCGCAAAACTCAGTCCAGAACCGGTAGTTGGCAAAATTGCGCTCGAAGAGCATTTTGTGCTTGCCGAAAATATCGAGACAAGTTACGCGGTCAGAGATCTCCATCCTGAAACTCGAAGCAAAATCCTCGATCTTGGTACCGGACGTATCGCGGACATGGATCGTGGTGGTCTCGATATCTGCATCCTTTCGTTGACTGCACCCGGAATCCAAGCGATCCCTGATGTCAAACAAGCAATCGCCCAAGCGCGACGAACGAATGACTATCTTGCCGAAAACATCGCCAAAAATCCGAAACGCCTGAAAGCTTTCGCGACATTGCCGTTACAAGACCCTGAGGCTGCTGCTCAAGAATTGACCCGCTGTGTTAGAGACTTGGGCTTCTGCGGTGCATTGGTGAATGGATTTTCAGAGGTCGGGGCAGCGGGTGCAGCCGTTTACTATGATTTGCCACAATATCGTCCGTTCTGGGCAACAGTGCAGGCATTGGATGTGCCTTTCTATCTCCACCCTCGGGATCCTGTGTCCAGCAGACAGCAGTGTTACGAAGGCTATCGTTGGCTCGCTGGGTCGCCTTGGGGATTTGCTGTTGAAACATCCATTCACGCGCTTCGTCTAATGGCCAGCGGGTTGTTCGATGAATACCCCAAGCTCATCGTGATCCTCGGCCATTTGGGTGAAGGACTATCTTTCGGTATCTGGCGAGTAGACAATCGTATAAAGAGGGGGAGTGGTGATCCCAAAGCGAAGCTGCCGATGAGTCACTACCTGCGAGAGAATTTCTACATCACGACCAGTGGAAACTTCCGTACCCAAGCCTTGAGCAACTTAATTCTTGAAGTCGGCGCTGATCGCGTTCTCTACTCAGTGGATTACCCTTATGAGGACGTGGTTGAGGCGAAAGAGTGGTTTGACCAGGCTGCCATCAGCGACTCCGATCGTGTGAAGATCGCGCGTACCAACGCCCAGAAGTTGTTTCGTTTTTGATCAAAAGCAAATTATTGGAGCGCAGAGTTGGCGCGAGTTGACGCAAAATCCTCGATATCACTCATTAAGCCCCGA
>JAFAGX010000170.1 GCA_019237515.1 Acidobacteriaceae bacterium | reverse complement strand
GGGCTTGCCATCGACGGTGGTGATAGTGTCTCCCACTTTTAACCCGGCCGCTTCCGCAGGCGTTCCTGGGATTACGTTTGCGATCGTCACGCCATTCCCTGCGCCATAAACGCGCGCGATTGCCGGATTCTCTTGAGCCGGAAATTCAATGCCGATCGAGCCGCGCGAAACTCGGTGGTCGGGGCTGATCAGTTGGTTATAGACAGTTACGACGGTGTTTGAGGGCAGCGCGAATCCAACTCCGGCGTAGGCGTTCGTGTCAGTGAGGATGGCGGTGTTAATTCCAATTACTTCTCCAGCCATGTTCACCAGCGGGCCCCCGGAATTGCCAGGATTGATGGCCGCATCCGTCTGAATGAAAGACTGGAATTGTCGATTGGGAACGATGTTGCGGCCTTTTGCCGAAACGATACCGGCGGTGACGGTTTCATTGAGACCGAACGGGCTACCCACAGCCAGCACCCAATCGCCGACCTGCATGCTGTCGGAATTGCCAAGCTTTGCTATGGGTAACGGTTTATCAATATCGATTTTGATAACCGCCAGGTCCGTTTCCTGATCGGTGCCGATGACTTTGGCGTCATGCAGGACATTGGCTGGCTCGTCCTGAAGCCGCACCTTAACACGATCGGCCTTCTCGACAACGTGACGGTTGGTCAGGATATAACCCTTCGAATCTACGATCACGCCAGAGCCCAGGGAACGTTCACGTATCGGCCCCTGGTTCTGCGGACCGCCAAAAAAGCGGTCAAAGAAGTCGTCAAAAGGATTCTGATCCTCGCCGCCTTCACCCTGGTCCGGAGGCGCTCCTCGGCGGCGATGAGGATTCTTTATCGTGGATTCCGTATTGATGTTGACTACGGATGGTTCCAACTGTTTAGCGATCTGCGTGAATTGGTTCGAGAGTTGTGTCGGGGACGGAATGCTTAACGGAGTGGGGGAATCCGAATTCTTTTTGCTTTCCTGACCCTTAACTCCCTTTGATACTACGGTGCCGATGAGAATACCCAGCGTCAGCGTGGCCAAAACGGTGAGGGTGTAGGCTACGCGACGGGTCCTCAGACGCAACCAGAGGCTGCGTGCGTGCGGGTCCATACGTTTACTTTCCTCCAAAATCTTCAGCTATTTGGATTATACCGTCTCGGCAGGTGTGCACGAAAATGCAGAGAAAGCGGGTAGTGCAATATCGGAGAGCAGGCGGGGCACCCGAACCGCTTGCAGGCGAGGGGGCCATAGGTCCCCAATCCGAGCATCGTCTACGCAGCCTGTTCGGCCCAGGGATCGATCACGACCTTAATGCAGTGGTCCTGTTTGTCGCGGAACATTTTGTAGGCATTCGGGACATCGTCCAACCGTATGCGATGGGTAATGACGAAGGATGGATCAATCTCACCGTTTTGAATTCGTGCCAGCAGTGGTTCCATGTAACGCATCATGTGGGTCTGTCCCATTCGGAATGTGAGGGCTTTGTTCATCGCTGCGCCGAAGGGAATCTTGTCGAGAAAACCACCGTATACGCCGGGAATGGAAACCACCCCGCCTTTGCGGCAGGCCTGAATCGCTTGACGTAAAACTAGCGGACGATCAAACGAGAGACGCATCTTCTGCTTGGTGGCGTCGTACAACCCAGGCAGCGTATCTGCGTGAGCCTCCAGGCCGACTGCATCCATGCAAGCGTCCGGGCCGCGACCGCCAGTCATCCACTTTAGCTCCTCAACTACGTCGTCGACTTCTTCATAATTGATGACATCAGCGTTTGCCTCGCGCGCAAGGTTCAGGCGTTCGGGAAAGCGGTCAATTGCGATCACTTTTGCGGCACCGAGGAGAAACGCACTGCGAATCGCGAACTGGCCCACCGGGCCGCATCCCCAGATCGCAACGACGTCGTCGGGTTTGATCTGGCAATTTTCTGCGGCCATATAGCCCGTTGGAAAGATGTCACTCAAAAAGAGCACCTGCTCATCGTAAACACCTTCGGGGATCTTGAGAGGTCCTACATCAGCGAACGGCACGCGGGCGTATTGCGCCTGACCGCCCGCGTAGCCGCCCAGCATGTGGGAATATCCAAATAGACCCGAGGGAGAGAAGCCGAACATCTTCTCCGCCAGCCAGGCGTTGGGATTTGAGTTGTCGCACAGCGACCAAAGCTGCTGTTTGCAGAAGTAGCATTCGCCACACGCGATGGTGAAGGGCACTACAATGCGATCACCGATTTTGAGCTTTTTCACCATTGGGCCTACTTCCACTACTTCGCCCATAAACTCATGGCCCAGAATGTCGCCCGGTTCCATGGTTGGAATATAGCCGTCGTAGAGATGAAGGTCGGAGCCGCAAATGGCCGTCCGAGTGATGCGAACAATGGCATCATGCGGGTTGAGAATTTTGGGATCATCCACAGATTCGACGCGCAGTTTCTCTTTACCTTGCCAACAAAGTGCTTTCACAAACTCCTCCGAAACTCTGCTTGCCCCGCCAGTGGGACGCTTTCAGGTGGTCTTTTCTGCATGGATTCGCGGTAGAC
>JAFAGX010000167.1 GCA_019237515.1 Acidobacteriaceae bacterium | reverse complement strand
GTTCAACGTGCGGACAGTGCAACCATGGCAGGGGACGGCCGTCCGGACACGACGCGAACCACGCACGCTGGCATGGACCTTACGCAACACTCTCTGAAGCGCGTGAAGCTTCGCAAAGCATGACCGGAGTGCTCATCCGGAGTGAATGCAAGTGCATTTAGACCAATGTCGATTTGCGATTGTCGATTTAAGAACCTGACTTGACAATCAACGACCTACAATCTTCAAACAACACTCTCATGTCATCCCTTCAATCTTCCATTTCGCGATTCGCCTCGCTTGGCGAAGTCGAGCGCAATCCTGAAGCGCGAAAAGTCTTTGTCGAATTCCGTGAGCAATTGACTGAAGGTAGGATTCGGGCGGCTGAGAGGATCAATGGCAAATGGAAAGTGAACGTTTGGGTGAAGCAGGGCATTCTGCTCGGATTCAGGCTGGGTGAACTCAGTAGAATGGGCGACGACGCCTGCCTTGCGTTCGTCGACAAGGATACGTTTCCAGTTCGAACTTTTGAGGTTGAGGATCGTGTGCGCGTAGTTCCGGGTGGGTCATCGGTAAGGACGGGGGCCTATGTTGCGCCCGGTGTGATCTGCATGCCGCCGATGTTCATCAATGTGGGCGCGTACGTGGACGAAGGCACGATGGTGGACTCGCATGCGCTTGTAGGTTCGTGCGCGCAGATCGGCAAACGCGTGCATTTGAGCGCCGCGGCTCAGATCGGTGGCGTGCTGGAACCCGTGAATGCCGCTCCCGTCATTATTGAAGACGACGTTCTTGTCGGAGGAAATTGCGGAGTTTACGAAGGTACGTTGGTGCGCGCGCGGGCGGTGCTTGGAGCGGGGACGATCCTCACCCGCTCGACTCCACTTTACGATATCGTGCGCGGAGAGATCTATCGCGCCAGCGAAGAACAGCCGCTCGAGGTTCCAGAAAGCGCGGTCGTGGTGCCGGGGTCGAGAGCGATTACCAAGGCAAAGGGCGCGGAGTGGAAACTGTCGCTCTACACGCCCGTGATCGTGAAATATCGTGACGAGAAAACCGAGAGTGGAATTGAGTTGGAAGAGTGGCTAAGATGATTTGGCGGTTGACATATCAATGCCTTTACAGCTTTTCTGCGAATTCCTTGCCGTGCCCGTGGCAGCATCGGAGTGCAAGGGGTCCTTTGACTTTGAAGATCGATTTGCACGCAAATTCGATCTGCTCCGCTCAAGATGACAAAACTTGAGGTTCAGGATGACAATCGCGCGGGACCGATGACGACTGGCGTAGGATGCTGGCGATCCATTCGGGCGCGTTGTTCCAAGTGCCGCTGGCGAAAATGGTTCCTGGCACGCTGGCCCCAGGCGCGGACAAAATAATAGTTCAATCCTGCGCCAATCACTGAACTGGCAATCGGAATCAGCCGCCCCGACCATTTTTCAACGAATTCTTTGCTGGCCTGGACGGCGATGCGCCGAATGACTTTAGGAACAAAACGATACACGAGTTCTTTTTCCAGAAGTTCGCGGCTGATGTCTACACCGGCGGCGCTGGCCGCAGCAATCCACAGCTCCGCGGTTTCGTCTTCGGTGTTGAATTCAAATCCGTAGAGGAGGCTGAGCTTCTGCAAGGTTCGCAAGGTGATGCCGGCCAGAATGCTAAGGTCAGGCACGATGGTGAGGATGCCACCCATGCCCAGCCCCGCCCCCTCAGCCGCTGCGAGCCTCATGCCGCTATGGATCACTTCGTTGGCGAGGTCATCCAGATGACCGATATCGACCGAGTAAACACCTTGAAAGCTGGTGATGGGGAGACCGTAAGCGACCCGAAGCTGTAAAAGAAACTTTTCTGGATCAACTTTGACCGTCTCGTAAGCGTGCTGGAAACCCTTACGCAGAGCGTCCTCGAACTTGCGCAGCAACCACGACTTTTTACCTTCATCAGTCATTAAGATCAGCTTATCGCGTGGCGAGACGGAAGGGAACAGCGGCTAGTAGTCAGGAGTCAGTAGGCAGGAGTCAGCACGGGCAGATAATCTTACCTGACTCTTGAGCACTGACTCCTGACTCCCGCCCTGTGCTAGCATCGATTAACCTCTGATGTCATCTGGCAAGTTGCATGTCGTGCCGCTCGGCGGCCTGGGCGAGTTCGGAATGAACTGCATGGCCCTGCGCTGGGGCGACGACATCATCGTCATCGATGCCGGGCTGATGTTTCCCGAAGCGGAACTGCTCGGTGTTGATATCGTCGTTCCCGATATCTCATATCTCATGGAAAACCGCCAACACGTGCGGGCCATCGTGCTTACTCACGGCCATGAAGATCACATTGGAGCGTTGCCATGGATCCTGTCCGAGCTCAACGTCCCTGTGTGGGGCACGGAATTTACGCTCGCATATGTCGAAGACAAGTTGGATGAGCACGGCTTACTGGACAACGCGGACTTGCGTGAGATTCGACCGGGCGAACGCTTCAAGATCGGCCCATTCACGATTCATCCGATTCCCGTAACGCATAGTCTGGTGGATTGTGTGGCGCTGGCGATTCACACCCCTTTAGGCGTAGTCCTGCACACGGGCGATTTCAAGGTTGATCCGACCCCCACCGACAACAGGCTCTTCGATTTGCATTCGTTTGCTGAGTACGGCAAAGACGGCGTGCTGGCGCTGTTTCAGGACTCAACCAATGTCGAGCGCAAGGGATACACCGCAAGTGAGCGGGCCGTTCGCCGCAAGTTCGACGAAGTGTTTGCTCGTACACAGCGGCGCCTTTTTATTTCATGTTTCTCTTCGTCCATCCATCGAATCAAGCTTGCCGTTGAATTGGCGTGGGAGCACGGAAGGAAAGTAGCTTTCGTCGGGCGATCGATGATCAGTTCGGCAGAAATCGCGGAAGATCTAGGCTATCTGGATATCCCGGATGGCCTGCTGATTCATCCCGGCGAAATCAAGAACTTTGCTCCGGAAAAAGTGTGTGTTCTGATCAGCGGCACGCAGGGTGAGCCGATGTCGGCCCTATCCCGCGCTGCTGTGGACAATCACAAGCATGCGAAGATCGAGAAAGGCGACAGTGTAGTCCTGTCGTCGCGCATTATTCCAGGAAATGAGAAAGCGATTTATCGCATGATTGATCACCTATTCCGGCGCCAGGCTCACGTGATCTACGAAGACGGATCGTCTCCGCCGGTTCATGTCAGCGGGCATGCCAGCCAGGAAGAACTCAAGCTGATCATCAATTTGGTTAAGCCGAAATATTTCGTTCCGATTCATGGCGAATATCGGCAGCTTAAGTTGCATGCGGAGATGGCCGCCGCGATGCGCGGGTCGGTGGGATGCACTCTGCTGATTGAGAGCGGCGATATTCTCGAGTTCGATGAACTGGGCGCGCGAATTGCCGGCCGGGTGAATGTTGGCCGAATCTGTATCGATTCCGGCTCGCGGACGGACGTGGTTGAAGACCTGATTATTAAGGATCGGCGTCATTTGAGTGAAGATGGAATTGTGCTCCCGATTATCGCGATCAATAAGCTTTCGGGGCGGGTAGAAACACCGCCTGAGATTGTGACTCGCGGTTTTGAGCCGGGAGAAGATGGGTTTATCCATGGGGCACGGCAGTTGGTCATGCAAACGCTCGAAGCCTCCAGCGAAGAGGAGAAAGCGGATTACGGTGTCATCAAAGAAAAAATTCGCGCGGATTTGAAGCGCTACATTTCCAAGCAGATGCAGAAACGGCCGCTGATCATGCCCGTGATACTGGAGATATAAGGACACCGTCATAGGTACTCTGAACAACATTTGCGAAGCGCGGAGCCGGCTGCAAGGGGTTGCCGTGCGGACACCCTTGATCGAATTGCAGCAAGCGGGTCCAACCGACTCACGGAAGCTGTTTTTAAAGCTGGAGAATCTGCAGCCGATTGGGGCGTTCAAGATCCGCGGTGCTTACAACAAAATTGCCTCTTTTCCGGCCGCCGAACGAGAAGCTGGAGTGATTACGTACTCGAGCGGGAATCACGGGCAAGGAGTGGCGTATGCTGCCCGGGCAATGGGCGTGAAAGCAGTGATTGTGATGCCGCGATCCGCGCCGGCGATCAAGCGCGATGCTGTCGCGGCCATGGGAGCAGAAATTGTGCTGGTGGGGCCTTCCAGTCTTGAACGCCAGCATCGAGCCGAGGAGTTGGCCAGAAAACATGGATACGCAATCGTTCCCCCCTTTAATGATGAGGCAATCATCGCGGGGCAGGGAACCATTGGGTTAGAAATCCTGGAGGATCTGCCGGAAGTCGAAACTGTGCTGGTGCCGGTGGGTGGCGGGGGAATGATCAGCGGAATCGCGACTGCCATTAAGGTGAGCAGACCTTCAATAAACGTCATTGGAGTGGAACCCGAGGTGGCGGCCGACGCCCAAGCCAGCCTGGATCAGGGGCACATTGTGGAATCGCCCGCTGAGCAGGTTTCGCAGACAATCGCGGACGGGCTGCGGACGCAAAGCATCGGCCCCATCAACTTTGAACATATTCGCAAATATGTGGATAAGATCGTTACCGTCAGCGAAGCCGAAATCCGCGAGGCTGTGCGCAGGCTCGCCGCGAATCCCAAAACACTTGCCGAGCCCAGCGGCGCGGTTTCCGTGGCCGCGTTCTTATTCCATAAAGCACAGCTGCCGAAGAGCACGGTCAACGTCGCCGTGATTAGTGGAGGAAATATTGAACCACAGGTGCTCGAAGAGATTCGAAGCGAAAAATCGGGGGCAACGTCGCGGTTCGAACCCGCACCGAAACCTGTAGGAACTTAGTTCGTCTCCATTGCTTATGATCCAGCCGTCAAGAGCTGTACTTGCGATTGTCCTGTTGCTCTGCATCGTGGTGTTCTGTTCAGCTGAAGCTGTTCGCGGCGCCATGATGCGGGTGGCCGGTGTCTACATTGCTCCGGATTCCACGTCCGCAAAACTTGGAGACATTGACCGCGGCCGGGAAGTGATTGTGCTTGAAACCAGTCGCGACTGGCTAAAAGTTGAAGCCAATCTCACGGAAGAAAAAACAATCACTGGGTGGATTCTAGGGAAAGGTGTGGTCCAGGCTTCGACGCCGAATGGAGATCGGATTTTGTTTGGCGAGGCGGTGGACTCGGAAGATCAAGCCAGCCAACGTCAGGGGCGTCGCGGCGCAGCGCAGGATGCGATGCATCTCTACTATCGAGTTTATGATCTGTTTCCCAAATCGCCACTGGCGGGTGAAGCGCTGTATCGCACTGCCGATATCAAGTGGCAAATCGAGAAGGCGGACGTGATGTCACGTCCCTCGGCGCGCGAAAAAGAAGCGTTTCTGCGCGAAGGTATGAACGAAGAGATGATGCGCGAAGTGATAAAAAAATTCCCAGGCACGAAATGGGCGGACCTGGCTTCGTTTCACCTCATCGAGAACAAGCTTTGCGGGGATTGGCAAGGTTCATCGAAATGTCCTGAAAAAGAAGCTGAGATGTACGAAAAGTATGCGCGCGAGCATCCGCAATCACCGGCAGATGCGGAGGCTCTCTACGACGCCGCGTGGCGATTTTCGGCGTTGATAGAGATATACAAGACGGAGGACCAGGCCAAAAAATCCGAACAGTCCAAAGACAGGGCCATTGCCACTGCACAAAAAGTCGCGACAGATTTTCCCCAAAGCGACTGGGGTGCGCGGGCGCAACGCCTACTCTACCTTATCCAGCAGGGCGTACCTACATACGGGAATGCGCAGGAGTGAAGTGGCTGTGGGGCGATTGTACCCACTTTGGCAATCACGTGGTGACCTTTTGGCGGACAAGAACGTCTGCCCCACATAGATTTTGCGATACTCTAATGCCTTCTTACTTTCCCAGGAAAGGACCGATCGTTGCCCATCTATCAAGCTATAGTTCTGGCGATTATCCAAGGCCTTGCGGAGTTTATTCCAGTTTCCAGTTCTGGACATCTGATCATCGTTCGGCGGCTGATGGGGTGGAATGAGCTTTCGCCTGCGCAAGAACTGACTTTCGACGTTGCGCTGCATTTCGGGACCTTGCTCTCTTTGCTGGTCTACTTTCGTCGAACCTGGATTCAAATCATTCGCGCGGCTTTTGGCGGGGAGGTTGTGCGCTTTTCTGAATCAAGCAATTCCGACCGAAGCTTGACGCCGGAAGAGCAACGGGAAGAGCGTCTGCTACTTTGGTTCATGGCGATTGCGACGATACCCGGTGCGATCGCAGGCAAGCTGTTGGAGCACTCCGCGGAAGAATATTTCCGCGAGCACATCTACCTCATAGCCGGAGCGCTGATTGTGGTGGCGCTATTAATGGCTTGGGGAGAGAAGATCAGTAGTATGAAGAAGACGCTGACTAAAGTGAGCTTGCTAGACGCGATCATCATCGGTTGCGCGCAAGCCACGGCGCTAATACCAGGTGTTTCGCGTTCCGGCGCTACCATCACGGCAGGGCTGTTTCGTAACATGACGCGCGAAGCGGCGGTGCGGTTTAGCTTCTTGCTATCAACGCCAATCATTGCGGGAGCGGCATTGCTTAAGGCGCACGAACTGCACAAAGAAGGGCTGCCGGACGCGATGCATGCTCCATTTATTGTGGGTGTGATCGTCTCTGCAATAGTGGGCTA
>JAFAGX010000143.1 GCA_019237515.1 Acidobacteriaceae bacterium | reverse complement strand
TCGTCTGCAAAGTGCTCGCTGCGGACAGCTCTTTCCGTCTCCGCAATTGCCGGGATCGACTACAGCAGCTTCGAAGTGACGGAGAGGTGCTCTGGAAGGAGGTTGATTCGTTAACTAGCGGACCTCATTTACGAACCATTCCCGGGGTTCACCCGTGCGACGGATTCTTCGCTGCGATTGTTGAGAAGATCTAGCAATTTCTCACTACCGCGGGCTCAGAGGACACGTTAGCGAACTTCAAGATCGATCGCGGCTCCCACTAAAACCCTGCTTCCCGCGACAGGATTTTGCGAAGCAACGATACTGGCCGGAGTCGCTTGCGCTGGTGGCGTGGGAGCCTGAACCGAAGCACCGGCGGAATCCTGAGCTGCAGCCAGAATTGAAACCTTGCCGACCTGCAAACCCGCGTCTTTAATGGCCGCAGTCACTGTGCTCAGCGCCTGTCCGACAAAGCTCGGCATGACGAAAAGCTGCGGTTCAGGCGCTTGTGCCGCCAGAAGACTGATTTTGGGGGCTGAGATGCTGCTGGCGCTGGCAGATGGAGATTGAGCAACAATCTGATCAACTGGAACTCCCGAGATGTGAACCTGCGCTACGGTTCCGAGATCCAATCCCCGCCGAAGAATGTTGATCTCCGCCGCGCGCTCGCTTTCGCCGATCACATTTGGGATGTTTACCCGCTGTGGACCAAGACTCTCGGCTACGCGAATCTCCCATCCACGCCGCGTCTCTGTGCCCGCAGGCGGCACTTGGGAGAGCACTTTTCCAGCAGGAATTTTGGCGCTGTAGTACTGGCGCTCTACTTCAAACTGGAAACCGTCGAGCTCTGCGACACGGCGGGCCTCGAATGGCGTTTTGCCAACAAGATCTGGAACCGCGACCTCGCGGGTGTGAATGGCAAAACGCATCGCGGTCAACGCTGACACCAGCGCCACAACGATGAGAACAAGTGCCAATAAAACGAAACGAAAAAAAGCTCTCATGCGATTAGCTTTTTGCTCTAGTGCATTTCCTCTTCTGCCGGTGCGTTGTCCGGCGTATCGATTTTCTGAGCCCCAGGGTTCGAGGACGGCAAGTCCGGAACCGGTTGGAACTGCCCAGGATCCTTTCCCGCGAGTGCTGTCTTCATGAAATCCATCCAGATGGGAAGAGCCGCATGAGCCCCGGTCTCCTTTGCTCCTAACGATTTTTTCTCGTCGTAACCAATCCACACCCCAGCGGTCATTGAAGGCGAAAACCCTATGAACCAGGCATCTGTGAAATCGTTCGTCGTTCCTGTTTTGCCGGCTAGTGGAGATTTCATCGCCGCAGCAGCAACTCCTGTTCCGTGCAAAACCACCTCGCGCAGCATTGAAGTCATGATCCGCGCGGTCCGAGCGCTAATCACGTCTTTGACTTCCGGATAATCTTCTTCCATCATGCGGCCGTCATAATCCGTCACCTTGGTTATATAGCGTGGCGTGACACGCACGCCATCGTTGGGGAAAACGCTGAATGCGGAAGTCTGCTCGAAGAGCGTAATTTCCGCCGCTCCCAGCGCTACCGGAAGATAGGCCGGCAGGTTCGACGTGATTCCAAATCGGTGTGCATACTCGATGACTGTCTTTATTCCCAATTGATCGGCAAGTTTTAGTGCCGGAATGTTCCGCGACTGTGCCAATGCCCGCCGCAAGGTGATGGTGCCTTCAAACTTCTCATCATAGTTGTGCGGAACATAAGGACCGGACAAAGTCTGAAACATTACCGGTGCATCCACAATGGGATCGTCCGGCTTAGCTCCCTCATCTATTGCAGCCGTGTAGACATAGGGTTTGAACGACGATCCAACCTGGCGCAGGGCTTGCGTGGCCCGGTTGAACTTGGATCCCTCGAAGTCGCGCCCGCCCACCATAGCTTTGATACCACCGGTTGCATTGTCAATGGCCATAAGCGCACCTTGCGCCCCGGAGTCCTGCTCAAGTTGTACGCGGGCTTTTCCTTCCGCTGGAAGAGAGAGAATCTTCACGTAGATGACATCGCCGATCTTCACAATGCTCTGGAGTTTGCTCTGTGTCCATGCGGCGTCGGATTGCGCCAATGTTGCCGAGTATCGACCGAACTTGATCGCCGCTGATCCAGGAACGACAGCGGTTACCAGGGCATGTGTATAGCCGAGAACTTCAGGCTCGCTGTCCCAATCAGGATGTTGGTAGCCGGTTAGCGAAAAGCCTTCTGTTAAAACGTTCTCCAGATGTCCCTTCCATCCGTGCCGGTGCTCATAGGCGGCCAAGCCATCCAGCACCGCGCGATTTGCAGCACGCTGCAGGTCTATGTCGAGTGTCGTGTAAACGCGTAATCCACTCTGATGAACTTGGTCCGCGCCGTATTTGTTTTCCAGATATCGACGTATTTCTTCGACAAAGTACGGTGCCAGGGAATTTGGATCTTTTTGGATGTTCAGTTGAACGGGTAGGTTCCGGGCATCGTTGGCCTGCTTGGCAGTAATCTTGCCATCCTCCAGCATGGCATTGATCACGAGGTTGCGCCGCTTCAGTGCGCGATCGGGATGGTTGATGGGTGAGTATTGACCCGGCGCTTTGGGTAAGCCAGCCAAAAGGGCAGCCTCGTCCAGCGTCAGCTGCTTCGCCGGCTTGCTGAAGTAATATTCCGACGCTGCTTCGAAGCCGTAGACCCCATGGCCCAGAAAAATCTGGTTCGCGTACAAAGTGAAAATCTGCTCTTTCGTGAAGCGACGCTCAATCTGTATTGCCAGCAATGCTTCCTCGACTTTGCGCTGAAAGGAACGGTCGGGAGAGAGAAATAGATTGCGCGCGAGCTGCATGGTGAGCGTCGAAGCGCCTTGCACTTTACCTCCCGATTCAATGTCTCGATAAGCGGCTCCCGCGATCCGCCATACATTAATGCCCCAATGGCGGTAGAAGTCTTTGTCTTCAATCGAGACAAGCGCTTCGCGAAGAACGGGAGGAAAATCGCTGTAATTCGCAACCACCCGACGTTGAAGCGCGAACGAACCGATCACCCGCCCCTGATCGTCATAGAGTTCCGTGATCGAGCTGGGCCGATAGTGCTCGAGCTGTTCAACCTGCGGCAAGTCAGTGGAGTACACGAGTAGCAGGCCCGCGGAAGCGCCCACCAGTGCAGAGAGCATGACCAGGAGCCCAAACAGGACTCGGCCCATCACCTTCCGTCCGCTGGTTTCCACGGAAGGAAGGTCCTGATAAATCACCTTCATGGGAGCTTAGGAAAAGCATAGCAGGTCTGGCGTGACCTGCCGCCGTTTGTATGTGATGAGGCGAATTCCTCGCAAAACGGTGGGAAATACTCCCCAGGCCTCAAAACGGAGACCCGGGGAACATAAATATTTTGGTTTTAGCTTGGACGGTTTTTGAGAACTTCGATTGCTTTTTGCATTTGCTCGTCTTCTTGCGGAGGTTGAGGCTTCTTGGTTTGATCGGCCGGCGCCGCGTTCTCATCCTCATCGGGCACTGGAGCATCCTCGTCGGCATCCGCGACGACCAGATTCGGGGTGACCGCGGTATCTTGAATGGCCTTGCCACTTGGGCTGTAGTACTTGGCGACTGAGAGAATCAGCGCCGACCCATCCGGCATTTCGATGACCTTCTGCACCGATCCCTCACCAAAGGTTTTGTCGCCCACCACATCACCACGGGCGTTTTCCAGGATGGCCGCAGCTACGATCTCCGCAGCACCCGCGGTTCCTTTATTTACGAGCACGACCAGCGGCAGGTTCGTGATGTCCTTCGACGGATCGGCATTGAAAGCTTCCCGCGGAAACTTTTGTCCTTGCAGGTAAGTGATGGTTCCATGATTCAGGAACAGGTTCGCCGTGGCGATGCCTTCCGGTTCCTCGCCCTCCGCACAATTGCGCAGGTCGACGATCAGCTTCTTAGCGCCATCCTTTTGCAGAGCCTTAATTTTGCTGGCAATTTCCTGGGACTTGCCTTTGGTGAGGGCATCCACCTTGATCTCACCAATGCCATCCTGCATGACTTTGTCGGTCACGGGCGGAATGTTAATCACGTCTCGCGTGATCACGATTTTGTCGGGCTGAGCACGGCGCGCGCGCACAACCGAAACCGTGACGTTCGAACCCGGCTGACCCGCTAGCAGGTTGTGCACTTCCGCCAGCGACATTTCGCGCGTG
>JAFAGX010000038.1 GCA_019237515.1 Acidobacteriaceae bacterium | reverse complement strand
TGTGCCCGGCTGCCAATCCGATCTCTCCTGGGCAGTATTGAGAGCGACCTCGTTCTGCTCCAGAAGCCGCTCGTAAAGCGTGAGGTATTCGTAAACCATGCGATCGGCTGAGAATCGCTCGACGGCAGCTTGGTGGCAGACTACAGGATCGATGCGCTCCACCAACGCAATGGCTTTCGCCATTTCATCAGCGGATTCGACCAAAAAGCCTGTTTGACCATGTTCCACGATCTCCGGCAGTGCTCCGGTATTCATGGCGATCACCGGAGTGCCGCACGAGAGCGCTTCCATGGCTACGAGGGAACTGCTTTCGGGTGCCAAGCTGGGGACCAGAAGGCAGCTCGCGGATCGCAACAACGCAATCTTCTCGTTTCCCCCAACGGGGCCAATCAGCCTGCAATTTTCATCGAGTGCCGGCAACACTTGCTGACGAAAATAGGCAAGATGCTCGGGATAACCTTCCACGCGACCGGCGATCGTGAGCTGTACACCGGCGTTGCGCGCAGCTTGTATCGCCAGGTGTATGCCCTTTTCGGGGCAAATGCGGCTTAGGACGACGGCGCCGTGCCGCTGAGCGATCGTCGTTGGTTCAACCGGTGGGATGGGCACTCCGTTTGCGATTGTTTGGACAATCAATGAGCAATCCGCGATCGCAGTACGCTGTGCTGCGGACACGCAATTCATGAACAGGTTTGGGCGTCTTGCCCGATAAATCCATTCGGGATACCACTTGAGCGGCAAGTGCAGCGTTACGAGTACCGGGACATCGCCGCGTGGGATGAATTCATGAAAGTCGTAACCATGCATGTGAACCAGGTCGATCGCTTCGCTCGCCAGCGCCTCGTCGATCTTTCTCTTATGCTCGAAATAGCGGTAACGGTAATACTCGGGTGTGATTTCTTCTGGTTGGGAAGGAGTGCCCGATAACCTTCCACGGGCGTGCGAGCTAGCAGCCGCCACGACCAGCGATTCATGTCCGGCGGCGACCTGGCCCTTTTCGATATGTGCCAAGACTTGCTCCGCGCCGCCCACGGCATCTGGTCCTACGTAGGCCAGCGCAAACGCAATGTTGAGAATGCGCACGGTTATACCCGAGCGGATTGGATGTACGAAGCTCTGCTGCCGTTTTCTCAGCCCGGCAAAAGCGCAATGCTGTTCTATTTTCGGCGACAGCAATCCTCTGTGCACTCAATCGCAACAAAATGAATGCGGAGGAACATCCTCGAAAGTATGGGCGGCTACAGCTCCATCAACCTCACCCGAGCACGAGCTGTGGCAGGCCAGAAGGCGTCTCGGCTTACGGTCCAATTGCTTCGCGATTTGCAGGCGATCACCCCGGAATGGTGGGAACTTTTCTGGCGCTGTCCCGATGCAACTCCCTTTCAGTCTCCGGCATGGTTGTTGCCATGGTGGAATTTTTTTGGTCAAGGTGAGCCGCTGGTTGTCGCCGCACGGCGAGAACATAAACTTTGCGGCCTGGCCCTGTTTTATCTTTGCCGAAGCAGGGATGAGGCTCTTCAGCTGTTCTTTATCGGCAAGGCGGTCAGTGACTACCTCGACGTGCTAATCGCTCCAGATGAACTGCGTATCCAAGTGGCTCAACACCTACTTGCGTGCGCTTTCGAAGGTGTCGGTGATTGGCACTGCGCCGATCTTGATCGGCTACGCCAAAGCTCTCCCCTGCTGCAGGTTGAAACTGCGCTGGGGGGCCTCAACACCCGGGATGGCGTCTGTCCCCAACTACATCTTCG
Organism: Acidobacteriaceae bacterium; assembly: GCA_019237515.1. Next base: position 11,638 of record JAFAGX010000038.1, on the reverse strand, counting down.
CGGTCATCGACTGGACGACTTTGTAACAAAGAAAAGCACGCTCATTAATCTTCGAAACCGTCGAAGGCGAACACAAAAAGCAGGTCTGGTGGAATTCATTACTGCTGATCACGAGACCCTCGACGGTCTCATGCAGGATCTGCACGGTTTGCACTCCAAGCGGTGGAACTCGCGGGGCCTGAAAGGGATGTTCTCTGATGACGGGATGACTGGGTTTTTGCTCGAAGCTGCTAGGAAACTCCTGGGAGCCGGAATGCTACGGCTGCATGCAATGCGTTTGAATGGCAAAAGCATTGCGGTCGCATTGGTGATGCACCACGCTCATCGCGCTCACCTTTACAACTTTGGCTTTGACCCTGCGTATTCGGCGATCGCGCCGGCGAGCCAGTTGATCGCGTTTGCCATCGAGCAGGCGGCACGAGAAGGAGCTCTTGTTTTTGATTTCCTGCAGGGCGATGAACCTTACAAGTTTGAGACCTGGGGGGCAGAACCCCATTACACCCACCGATCAAGGTATTTCCCTCGAAGCCTGAAGGCATCTAATGCTCTGTTTATCCGAGGAGGAAATGAAATGGCAAGAAATCCGATAGATCACAAGGATGAACGATCCCCAGAGCGTAAACGCGATTTGGAAGCGAAACTGGATGAACTTGGCACCGATCCGGGCCAGGTTGGCTTGAATAGCGCGGGACAGGATGGCAGCTTGCAAGAAGTTTCTTCCGTGAGGGATGCAACGGAGGAGTCGCCAGGGGAATTGGCCGAGACTGGCCAAGGCCTGGAAGCGACTGCAGTGGACGGGATCGAAGATGCTGCCGATCATCCCGAACGTCCTGTGCACACGCACGAGGAGTATGGGAATCCTGAAGACGTGCCTCCGCAGAACCGCGAGGATGAGGCGGCGTGATCAATTCGCAATTGTGGAGATCTTATGAGCAATAGCAATGATCGTTTACAGCACACAAATAATCCGGCTTCGAAGCGCGACCCTGAGGATCGGGAGGTGTCCGTAGAGCACGAGGGCCGCGAAAAGATGCTGGACAAGACTCTGGCGGATTCGTTTCCCACGAGCGACCCTTTATCCAGCATTCCAGATCCTGCTGCCGAGGATTCGCTCACGCAATCTGGCAATGTAACCAGGCTCTTTGGCGGGTTAGCGCCAGGCACTTGGGTGGCCTTATCGGTGGGCAATACTGAAATTGTGGCAACGGGCGAGACTCGGGACGAGGCGGAGCAAAAAGCACGCGCTGCCGGGCATCCCAACGTGAGTTTGACAGAGGTTCCGCCCGATTCGGACGCGCCCTTACAATCATCGACCGAGGCAGCTTGAGTGGGGCATTACCCGCCATAGTGACGACGGTTACGTTTGCAAACCTGCGGTTCGCTCCTAGCATGAGGTTAGACGCTTGGGCTGTTAGGGAGACCGCCGAATAGGAGCAGAATCAGGCGGGGAAAGCCTCATTTTGAGGTGGCCTGCGAGGATCCTTCGCTCGAATGAGAAACAGCCCAGCGATTATCTCAGCAGGTTCACATCGCTGGGGCAAATGCATTTTACCCATCCGTGACAAATGAAGGCCTAGAATTATGCTCAAATGCTGACGAGTAGGTCAGCTTCCGACATGAAACTTCGGCTAGGCTTCGTCTTGTTGATTCTCGTAGTTCCAACCATTGCTGCGTCGGAAGACCGCACGCTTGACACTGCGCGCAGCACAATCCGAATCCATGTCGGTAAGGCTGGAGTCTTTTCCGCTGCCGGTCATGAGCATTGGGTAGCGGCTCCCCTCGCTGACGGCAAGTTAGACGAAGCCACGCCTGCCAGCATTTCCTTTCGCGTTGAAGCTGCAAAGTTGAAGGTAGAAGAGGACAAAACCCTATCTGCCGAGAAGCAAGCGGAAGTGCAGCGAACGATGCAGACACAGGTGCTGGAAAGCGAAAAATATCCGGAAATCAGTTTTCATTCGACCTCGGTGCAGAAAACCGGTCCAGACGCCTGGCAGGTGCGTGGAGATCTAAAGCTGCACGGCCAAACTCATGGCGTAGCGACCGCCGTCCATAAGCAACAAGACGCCTACGTTGGGAAATGCGAGCTTAAGCAGACCGATTTTGGTATTCAGCCCATTCGGGTTGGAGGCGGCGTGGTCAAGGTAAAAGACCAGCTGGATATCGAGTTTTCGATCGTGCCCGGACAGTGAACGCCTCAGCCCGGGGCTTCCTTAACTACTCCGCAGATCAGCACTCATGTCTACAATGAGGGCAGGGAGGAATTGCATATGAGCAGTTTTGGCAGCGGCCCGCGAGTCATTCACGCTAACTCAGGCCCATTTGTTCGCTTGGTGGGTTTGGCGATAGTGGCGTTCATCGCCATCATTCTATTTTTCGCTTCGTTGACACGGGTGGAATCGGGTCATGTCGGCGTGATTACGCTGTTCGGTCGCGTGACCGGGGAAGTCCTGCCGGAGGGCATGCACCTGATCAGCCCGTTTAAGACGAACAACGAAATGTCGGTTCGCACCCAGGAGATTAAAGAGTCTGCAAGTGTGCCGTCGAGCGAAGGATTGGTAATGAATCTTGATACTTCACTCATCTACCATCTTGACCCGGGCAAAGCTGCTGACGTTTACCAAAAGATCGGACCTGCGTACGAGACTGTGCTGATCGAACCGAACCTTCGTGCCGCAATCCGCGAGGCTACGGCTTCCCATACAGCCAATGCGCTGTACACCGGTGAACGGGAGATGGTGGCGAAGCAAATCTATGATCAGCTTGGAGGCGTGCTGGGCAGCCGCGGCTTCTTCATCGAAAGCATCCTGCTTCGCGATATTCAACTTCCGGCAACACTGAAGGCCTCGATCGAAGCGAAGCAGCAAGCTGAGCAGGACGCCCTGGCGATGAACTTCAAGTTGCAGAAGGAAACCCAGGAAGCGCAGCGCAAACGGATCGAGGCGCAAGGCATACGCGACTTCCAACAGATCGTTGCCCAGGGGATCAGCCCGCAGCTTTTGGAATGGAAAGGCATTGAAGCCACCGAGAATCTGTCAAAGAGTCCGAACTCAAAGGTTGTAGTAATTGGTAACAGTAAGAACGGCCTGCCGCTGATTCTCGGCCAATAGACCGGGTTCTCTGGCACTCTTTCGCGGCAAGTTGGTAGGATTCAGGTGTGTCAGCACTACTCGAAGTTCGCCATCTCTCGATTCAAGTTCCTGACAATGGGCCGCTGAGCCGGGCTTCCGAAACCGGATCGGACAATGAATCGCGAACTTCTTTCAAGGGACCACCGTTTGCGGTGCGAGATCTCAGTTTCGAGATTGCAGCAGGTGAGGTTCTCGGGCTCGTCGGTGAATCCGGCTCGGGAAAATCGCTGACGTCGCTGGCGATCATGGGGCTGCTGCCGCCTGGTTTGCGGTTGCGCGGAGAGATCCTGCTTCACGATGGCTCAGGCACTCGGGATCTAGTTCAGCTTCCGGACCGAGAGATGCGCCTGCTGCGAGGCTCAAAGATCGCCATGATTTTTCAGGAGCCGATGACTGCATTGAATCCAGTTATGCGCGTGGGTGATCAGATTGCCGAAGCGGCGGCGGCCCATAACGAAATGACTAGCAAAGAGGCATGGGGCCGAGCGGTGCAAGCAATGCAAGACGTTGCGATCCCGGACGCTGCCCGGCGAGCCCGCGATTATCCGCACCAGCTTTCGGGCGGGATGCGGCAGCGAATCATGATTGCCATGGCTATTGTGAACCGCCCAAAGCTGCTGATCGCAGACGAGCCAACCACCGCTCTCGATGTCACGATCCAGGCACAAATCCTGGAACTATTGGCCGACCTGCAGCGGAAGTATGCTCTCGCGATGCTGTTCATCTCTCACGATCTTGCAGTGGTATCGCAGGTGGCCGACCGGGTAGCCGTCATGTATGCGGCTAACCTAATCGAACTGGGATCAAAGCAGAATATCTTCTCGGCGCCGGCCCATCCTTATACACGGGGACTGCTGAAGGCTGTGCCCAGTCTGAATACGGATCGATCACAGCCGCTACCGACCATAGAGGGTACAGTTCCTGCATTGCGCAGCCTATTGCCGGGGTGCCCATTTGAAGCCAGATGTGATTTGAAGATTCCGCAATGTGCTTCTGATTTGCCGCCCTTGGCCGAGATTGCACCCGGCCATTGGGCCAGGTGCCCGGTCATAAACTCACAGCCTTGTTCCCCGGCCAGTTTCTCGGTTCACCGTGCCTGAAATCCATCTGAGGTCTATAATCGCCAATTCATCGGGTGCACTTTGCGAATTCTGGTCCTCAGCGATATCCATAGCAACCTTGAGGCGCTCGAGGCTTGTCTGGCCGCCGCCCCAGCGCACGACATTGTCGTGAATCTGGGAGACACGGTCGGATACTGCGCGAGCCCTAATGAAGTGATTGATCTTTCGCGACGGCTGGGGAAAGTGTTTGTTCGCGGCAATCACGATAAAGCGGCATGTGGGCTCATCGAGCTGAACGATTTCAATCCGGTTGCGGCGCTTGCCGCCGAGTGGACCCGGCAGCAGTTGACAGCAGAAAACCTGGAATGGCTTCGTAAACTTCCGCAAGGGCCTGTTCAGGTCGATGGTCTCACCGACCTTCAATTTGTTCACGGATCGCCCATCGATGAGGATGAATACCTGATCACGGTTCGAGATGCGGTGGAACCGATTATGGGTAGTATGGTCTCGGTAACGTTTTTCGGGCACACTCACCTGCAAGGCAGCTTTGTCGCAAATGCCAATCATCTCGATGCCTTTCGTCCAATCTACAAAACCGTCGGGCAGGCCGAAACCGCTGAAGTGGGGTTGAAAAAAGGTAATCGGGTTCTAGTCAATCCGGGATCAGTGGGTCAGCCGCGAGATGGGGACTGGCGAGCGGGATTCGCCGTGTTTGATAGCGACGCGCGGATTTTGACTTTCTGCCGGGTTCCATACGATCTCAAATCGGCGCAAGACCGCATTTTCGCCGCTGAACTACCAACGCGACTCGCTACCCGTTTAGCGGCGGGAAGATAAAAAGAGTGCGGTTGCGTCATTCCACAAACATACAATCTCCATACGAATAGAAACGGTACTTTTGCTCAACCGCGTGTCTGTACGCTCCGAGCACCTTGTCTATACCGCCGAGAGCACAGACCAGCATCAGCAGAGTGGATTTCGGCAAGTGAAAGTTCGTCAACAGCGCATCAACCATGCGAAAGTGGTACCCCGGATAAATGAAAATATCCGCCTCCCCTGCGCCAGCTTCGAGATGCCCGGAGACGGAAGCATGCTCCAGAGTTCGGACGGTTGTGGTCCCGATGGCAACTACGCGTCGACCCGCGTTTTTTGCGGCATTCACTTGTGCGGCTGTTTTTTCTGAGACCGAATAATATTCGGTATGCAAGCGATGGTCTTCGACCCTTTCCACGCGCACGGGCTGAAAGGTTCCAAGCCCCACGTGAAGAGTGATTTCGGCGATCTCAATCCCACGCTTTTTTAAGCTTTCGAAAACCTCTGGCGTGAAGTGCAGGCCGGCGGTGGGCGCCGCCACGGACCCGCGCTCCCGGGCATAGATCGTTTGATAGCGTTCGCGGTCGGCTGCCAGATCTGGTCGAGCAATGTACGGGGGCAGAGGCACATGTCCGATCTGCTCAACTAAAGCAAAGAAGTCCGGGAAAGGTTCAAATCTAATCCGCCGCTCTCCGAAGCTTCCCCTGCTCACCACTTCCGCTTTAAGTTCATGCTGATCACCGAAAGAAAGTTGCTCGCCGACATCGATCTTGCGTCCCGGATGGACCAGGCACTGCCATTCATTCGGCTGTTCGGAAACTTGCCGAGTCAGTAATACTTCGACTTGCCCCTGCAGAAACTCCTTAGCTGCCGGATTGTGCTTGCTCACAGGCTGTGCTTTAACGCCGCTGCGGCGGCCGTAGAGCCGTGCAGGGAATACACGCGTGTTATTAAACACAACAAGATCGTCAGAGCGGAGGAGATCGGGAAAGTCACAGAACGAGCAATCGCGAAGCTTGCCGGTAGAACGTTGTGAGTGAAGCAACCGAGAAGAAGCACGGTCTGTCAGCGGCTGCTGCGCGATCAATTCTGTTGGGAGATGATAATCGAACTCAGATACCAGCACCGATTCTCATTATAGAGGTGGCACTCACGAATCCTGGTCAATCGTGAATTATCGCATTGTGTTAGCCCAATGGCGTGGGTTACTATACGCGAACAGCTTGGCTCACCCGTGTTAAAGGCCATGTCCACCCCATACCGCGCCCGTCGTGAAATTGTGTCCTTTGGACGAATGCTGCACAGCCGCGGCTATGTGGCAGCCACGGATGGCAATCTGTCTGTGCGCCTGAACAAGCGGCATATACTTGCCACCCCGACTGCCATGAGTAAAGGTGCATTGCGCGCATCAGACCTGGTTACGGTCGATATGGACGGCAATCTCATCGCAGGAAGTCGTCACGTCTCAAGCGAGATTGCCATGCACTTGCTGATTTACAACATGCGTCCCGAGATTTGCGGGATCGTGCACGCTCATCCTCCCACCGCGACGGGTTTTGCTGCCTCCGGACTTGCGCTCGACGAGCCTTTGGTTTGCGAAGTGGTAATTGGATTGGGTTCAATCCCGCTAGCAAAATACGGTACTCCTGGTACACCGGAATTATGCGAGACGCTCAGGCCTTTAGTATCGGAATACGACGCTATTTTGATGTCGAACCATGGCGTTGTGACTTACGGGGAAACGCTAAGCGACGCTTACATGAAGATGGAAACGGTGGAGCATTTTGCGCAGATCGCGCTGGTTACTCATCTTCTGGGGCGAACCCAGCCACTAGGCGGCGATGACCTGGAAAAATTGCTGCTTGCTCGCACTAAGTACGAAGGAACGCATTCAGCAGCACCTCTTCCGCTCGCACGTCCTTGCAGCTCCGACAATGGCAATCGTCGTAAGGTTTCCAGCAGCGCTGGTATAAAGCACGAAACCAGAGATCTTCAAAAAACTTAGCCGTTGATCAGTGGCTGGATTTCTGTCCCGCGGTAAACGTCGTCCAGGGGCCTGCTTTCATGTCGCGAAGGACGGGCTTTTGCCAGGCGTACTCCGAATGTTGCTCAAGAAAATCTTTGGCCAGGAAGTCGGCGCCGCAGGGATGACCAGCGCGCGCAACCAAGCTCATCCTTGCCGCCATGCTGCTGTCCGCAGCCTTGCCCTGCACCGCCCCACCGGGATCATAGGAGCCCCACTCCCATTGCTTGACTCCTCGGGCTGAAGTATCGACATGGCCGCAGAGCGAACGCTCATCGGCATCATCTTTCTTTTCGTACGTGTCTGTGTGATCGGCCAGGAACTTCTCAGCCATGTCGACGTCTATTTTTCCTTTATTCTCTTGCATCAGTTCTTCCCAGCGCACACGCCGCGCGTTGGGCGATGAAGATAGATCATTTTTGTCGAACTCTGGTGTATCTTCGGTAATAACTTTAGGATCTTTCGGGAAGTTCGAACTGATGAAGTAACCGTCCTTGGTGCGCCATAGCGGAGTATTCTTCAGAGCCAGTTCCAGATAGGCAATCTCTCCAGTCTTGCTGTCGCCGATTAGCCAATCGTTAGCATAGCCGCCGTTATTTCCCTCTTTAATCATCCCGACATAATCGTCAATCGAATTGGCATACTGCAGAGCCTTTCGTGAGCGCATAAATTCCGGCTTCCCATTGGGATCCCAGCCTTCAAACTGAGTGATTGTCGTTTCCGAAATCATCATTCCGGCAGAGTTGATGGCAAAATCGTCATCGCTGGTGATCACTCCAGGAAAGCCGTCCATCAGCATGCGGTTACCGTGAGCGGGTTTGATATCGAACATGATCACCCAGCGTGAGCCAGCGACGTAGCTCGTCCAGTTATTGTGCGCAATGACAATCTTGTGTTCCTTGGTCATGCTCCCGGTTGCGATAAAAGCGCTGCAGTTTCCCTCCGCGACGAGTTTAGGAGCGTTTTGCGCATGCTCACGCTTGTTTAGCCAGGGCACATAGTAATCAGGAATTTCTTCGAAGGCATTCAGTGCGACGATGTCATATACGTCGAGGTCCACCCCGTGGGCCTTGAGCCCATCTGAGATTCCTTGAAGCTCCTGTTGATACTCGGGATCGATGTGGGGCCACAACATGTCATGAGCAGCGGTTCGGAAGAATTCCCAATTTCGTTTCGTGCGGTAGGTGTCGCGAAACTGAATGGCGTGAAAGGCATCCTCAATCTCAGGCGCAAGCAGGTATCCGTGCTGAAAGCCAATTTCAGATGGCGAACCTTCGAGATGAACATAGGTCCAGCCAGACTGTTGAAATCGGTACGCTTTTTGCAACCGCGGGTCGGAGCCAGTTACCTGTCGAGCCGCGCTAGCATGAAGAGAGGTGACGAGAATTAATTGCAAAAGCAGGATGGCAGTTTTCCTAAGCATGAGGGCTCCGTTTCATCCTAATGCGGATAACACGCGGCATTGTACAACGTTATCGGAAACGCTTGAGCGGTGTTTCGCGAGGTTTCTTGTTTGCCAGTGCTTCCATGACTCGAATTGCTCAGTTCTGTCCGACTCTTCGAATCTGATCGAGCAACGCAGCGGGCGAGACGGGCCGACCGAGGAACTGTTTCAGCAGCGTGGAAGTGTCGAGTTCCTCCCCGTAACGAAGCAGGCGTTCGCTTGTCCAGGAGTACCACTGCGGATTGCCGGTTTCAAACGCTCCCAAGGCTGTCCGAGTGTGTTGCCGAATGTCGGCGGTGAGCACCGAACCCAAACCGTAGTTCACCATGTAACCGGGCATCTGCACGAGTTGTCCGCGGAGAGCCCACCACGAAATCTCGGGATGGCGGACAATGTGCAGGTAGTGATTGGTGATGTCGGTCCACAGCTCGTTAGGGTCAGAGCCTGGGGTGCGCAGCATGCGGCATTCGAACAAGGCCCAGGCGACATCCAGCATGACGGAAGAGAATAACGTGCGCTGCGACGCTGAATCAGACGCCGCCTGACCTAAATACTTACGCTGCCAGGCAGGTTCGTACGTATTCCACGAAGGAACATCCGCGAATGCTTCATCGAACAGTTCGGCGCTCACATCCATAAATGCGGGGCGCACATGAATCGCCATCAGATAAACGGCGTGGCCATTCTCGTGAACGAGTTCATTGAGGAGGCCGAGGCCGCCAGTTGCATAGCTGCCGGAAATGTGAACGACGCTCGGACGCCATTTTCCGTCCAGGAGCCGACCGCGAGTTACGAAGTCGGTATAGGCGAGAGGCGCCTTGCCGGGGCGGGCTTCGAGGTCGTAGAGAACGCCCAACTGCTGGAGATCAGCGCCGAGATCGCGATAGTAACGCTGGTTCACCGGGACAAATGAATTGTTCGGGGTTGCGGCGCTGAGCAGGCGGGCGGCCTCCCCGCCGCGATAGAAATAGTTCCAAGGCTCGACCATTTGCCCGCCGTCGACCTGGCGCCAAGTGTCGAGAATCTGCTCCAGCCAGCGCTCGACTTCTGTGGATGATACACCGATCGTTTTCGCGGCGGCATCAACCCAGGTGCCGTGTCCATCCGCAGCAGAGACGACCAGCGGAATCAGGCGGCGGTAAGGACTACCGGAATCATGGTTGCCGTCGATGGCGTGCCAAAGCGAATCGAACGCGTAGAACAGTTTTTTGCGGCGCTCCTCTTCGTTCATTTCTTCCAGCATGCCAAGCGCGGAGACGCGCGTGACTTTCTTGCTTTCGAATTCGAGGTTGTTGCCTAACTCGGTGAAGCAGGAGTGAAGAGCGCCCTCAAGCGATGTCAGGGAGAGATCGTGTCGCTGTGCGTCCCGGCAATGCTCGGGCGGCGCATTCTGGTCATTGAACTGTTCCGGGAAATCGTCGCGAAGATGGCGCTTCATCGCATCGACCGCGCGGCCATCGAGAGGGGACAGCCTCGAGGCGGAGATATGGCTCAACTTCTCAGACACTTGCTTGCGCTTCTCACTATAGACCCGCTCCCACGCTGTGCGGTCCTTGCTCTGATAGGTGGCGAACAGGCCAGAATCGATGGTCGAGATGATGCCATACGAGTCGGCCAGGTCAGCATAGTTGCCTTCCACGTCGGCAACGGCAGCAGACGAGGGGTTCTCCGCCGTGCCGCCCGAGAGCGCGAAGGCAAGAAACAGAACCAGCAGACAGGGGGTCTTATGCAAAGAGTGCATCCTTGCGGTCCGCAATACATTAATGTGCCGGTCGGCACATTGCAAAACTGGAACCGAGACAAAAGATTACGGCTCACACCGGGAACTGCCGCGAGGTCGCCGTCGCTGTGCGAGGAGAACTCTTTGCAATCAGTCGCCTCCGATTCTGAATCGCATGCCCGCACGAAAATTTGCGGTCAGAGCCGGGTAGCCGACAACCTCGTTGTAGCGGCGATCCAGAAAGTTTTCCAGATCGACATAGGCGGTCATGCGGGAGTTTAGAACATACCAGCCGCCCAAATCCGCCCGGACATATCCCGGAGCATGATTGATTCCGAAGTTGAGAAAATCAGAGTCGGCACGACGGCCAACGAAACTGCCGCGCAGACTTCCTCCCCATCGTGCGCCCAGGTAGTTGAGCAACAGGGAAGCTGAATGCCTTGGTCGTCTAAGGAGCGGACGGCCTACGCCCAAGATCGCGGGGTCACAAAAGTTTGCTGGCGTACACTCGGGCGCCGCAAGAATTTGCGTGGAGGTGTAAGTATAGGCGGTATTCAAAGACAATCTCGACCGCAGCTGCGCCTGGAATTCCAGCTCTGCCCCTTGCGCAAACGATCTGTCGACATTCACATATTGACCGATGAAGGTTACAGGGTTGCTCGCGTAATCAATCCGGTGATGAAAAAGATTGTTGAAGTATGTTCCCGCGACCGAATAGCGGCCTTGAAACAGGTTCTGCTGAAAACCCGCTTCGAAGGCGCGAGCGCGCTCCGGCTTCAAAGTAGTATTGGGAACGCTGAACGGCGGTCCGGCAAAAGTTTCCTCCAGTCGAGGTTCCTTGAATCCTTCAGCGTAAGAGAAACGAAGACGGGTTCCTGAGAAAATCTGTCCGCCACGCAATGCCAGCAGGGTCGCGGCGACGCGAGGGACGCCTGTATTTCCGAATGCGCCATTGTGAATAAACCGTGCGCCAGCGACCCCCGACAAACGTTTCCATGCGACCTGTTGCTCTCCATAGACATCATCATTCAGGCGCACTCCGTGAGTGGAGGGCGGGTAATCCAAATCCCCAACCACTCCGTTTTCGTCCTCGAAGCGGTATCCGAACGTAGTGTGACCCCAGTTCTGCTCGGCATAGTCGCCCTGGTATTCGAATCCTGCGCGGTTGATGTGATCGCTGGCATGGGTGGGAAAGTCGTCCAGCCGAGCCGAATCGCCGGTGAGGTTTACATCCTGATAGCGGTAGTTGTATTCGAAGCCGCTGAAGCGATGTTGCCAGCCCGATGGCTGAGTAATGGTCAGGTCGGTGCTTCCCAGAAAATTGTTCAACTGCTTGTGTTCACTGGGATCGGGGGATTCCAAGGCTTGTCCGTTGAAGTTCCACTCGCCAGGCAAACCCGTAAAGCTGTTGGAGTGACGAAATCGCGTGCGCAGAGTAATTTCGTTCGT